>JAUVAY010000094.1 GCA_030591505.1 Flavobacteriales bacterium
ATTCCCTGTTCACCGGCATCACTTTTGAGCGAAAATTGTTTAAGTTCATCTGAGATCATTTTTCTACTATAAAGCAATTCAATACTATTAATCGCTTTAGCATATTTACTCCAAAATAAACGACCTTCTTCGCTCTGTAAAAGTTCTTCCTTTCGCTTATTAAATTCTTTAGATGAAGACTGGTTCTTCAATAATTCTATAATTGCAATTTTCTCGATTTCTTCCATTTTATGCTAATTTCTCTGAACATTTATCTAGTAATTTAACTCTTCGTTGTTGTAAGGCCTCAACGGAATCAAACTGGACATGCTCAGTAATTTCTTTATCACTGCTTTGTTCGAAAAAAGATAGTTTTAAAATGGTTCTTCCCGGCTCACCAATATTGTTAATCAATTCTTCACATTTTTTATCATGAGATATAATAGAATAGGATAGAAGTTTTATACTTCTCATATCATAGTGCTTAACACTATAAATTATTGGCTTCCTTTTATTTGACCTGTCTTTTATTAAGAATAAATAAGACAGTGTATTCACTAGCATTACCGGATCAAGATCAGAGAAAGAAACCTTATTTTTTACCCGAAAGATCAGCTCACTTATTACATTAAGCAGGTTTTCCCGATAAAGAGAGTCTGAACCTCGATTATCATGTATTATACACTGTATATCGGCTCCAAAATCATTTACAAACTCAGCTATGGTAGAAGAGCTAAGCGATCCTAGTTGGGTAATTTGGTTTAGTTTATTAGTCATAATCAATTTAAATAACTTAATACTGGAACTAACTTGTTATTCTGTAGGTTTCAGGTTTATAACAGGCTATGTGTATTTAATAATTTTAAGTTCGTTTACTTAATAAAATGACTGCAACTAAGATAAAATAGATTTTCAATACAGTTAAACTGCTCAATAATAGTTATTAATACTTAATAGTGGAATACGTTTTCTTTACCCTGACCTTTCTAATCTGCCATTTTTAACAAGCGTGAATACCGATAACAAAAGACGTTTTACTCTTTGAAATAACTGTTATTTAATAGTAAATTCGATTTCCATTAAGCACTACATGAAAATTGTATTTATAATCCCATCCATTACTAACTTTCATACTTTCTTAAGTGAATTGAATGAAAGTTTAATAAAAGAAGGGCATCAGGTATATTTGATCGCTGGTGAAAAACCTATCGTAAAAGGTGAATCGCCCTATTCAGACCATACTTCATGTGAATGGTTTAAAATTGAGTTCCCAAGAAATTTCCAGCCCCAAAAGCATTTATTAGCTGCCCGAAAAATTGATCAAATAATTCAAGGGATCAACCCTGATCTGGTCCATGTTCATTTTTCTGCGGCTATGTTTACTGTATCACTAGCTAAAAAAGCGAACTGGCCACCCGTTATCGCCACCATTCATGGTCTAGCCTGGCCGACTCGAAAAGGTCAATCAAAAACCCTATTGAAAAAGGCTGAAATAACGAGTGCAGAAAAAATGGATCAGGTTTTTGTCCTTAACCAAGATGACCTGCAAAAGCTACATGGGAATGGACTTACGAATGCTAAAATTTTAACTACTTATGGGATTGGTTGTAATATTCATCAATTTGATCGTAATCAGCTAGACCCCAAATCTATTGCATCGCTTAAAAGGAAGTTTAATATTGCTGATAATGATATTGTTTTCATTTTTATCGGTAGACAAACACAATTTAAAGGTTTTAACAAGGTGATACAGGCGTTTATGAGAATTTATCATTCTCGTTCATCCTATCATCTGCTTTTAATTGGTGAAAATGACTACATACATAAAAGTGGTTTAAATCCTGTTGAGGAGTCATTAATTTCTCAAATTCCCGCCATTCATCAGTTAGGTTGGAGAAGCAATATTGAACATTTTTTAGCTATTGCAGATATAAACGTCTTTCCAAGTAGCAGAGAAGGTTTACCCGTAAATATAATGGAGTCGTTATGCATGGGAATCCCTGTAATTACAATCAATTCCAGAGGCTGTAATGAGCTCATTGTACAAAATGAAAATGGAATTATACTTGAAGATGATAGTGTTGATAGTCTGAGTAAAGCAATGAAACATTTAGCTGAAAATCTCGTTTTACGTAATAGATTAAGTCAAAATGGATTATTGAAAAGAGAAGATTATGACCGTAAATTATTCATTGATAAACAAATTGAGTTCTATGCGAACACTCTATCTCAATCAATTGATGTTTAGATACTTATTATCATTCATCATTCTCTTGCTTTTCAGTGTATCATCTTATTCTCAAAAAAAATTGGATCCTACTTTTCCAACTGATGATCCTTTTTACAAAAATTGGGGCTGGCATGCTGGTATTGGTGGAAATTACACAGTTACTAACAATGGCAAGCACGCAAGTGTATATGTTCATAATCCTGATACTGTATCCTATTACAATTTTATACCAAGAGGACAAGTGGGAGCGATGGTAGAAGGAGGAGCATTCTTACTTCTTGACAATATCATTGTTTCTTATCTTGATGCTGGACTAAGAGTTAACTGGTTTCAGGGAAAAAATATTTTTACTGAGAATCGTGTTACAAGTTCCACAAACGATACTATTTTATTCACAGAGGGTGAAAGGTCTTTTGATATAATTGATGTTTCATTAAGAATGAATGCTAATAATACCATTCAGTTGAGTAATTATGGATTTATCCAGAATACTTTAGGGTTTAATGTCGATTATCAACTCATTAAAAATCAACAAACCTTCCCTCCAATTTTTCCATTAGATGATTTTGCGGATGATAAATTTCAATTTCAACTTCATTATAAATTAGCTTACGGGTTTAGATTAGACCTTATGCGCTATATGATAGTAGGAATTGATGTTCCATTGATGACCTTTCACCCATGGAATGGTGGCAGTCAAACGATTGATGTGTTTGGTGCTCAATATTGGCCAATAACGCTTTCGGTTAATGTCATGTTTTTACAAAAAAGCAATCGTCCCGACTGTAGGGATTCGCCTAAAGTAAACATGAATAAAAGGCGTAGAAAGGAAAGAATGTTCTAATCAATTCGCAAAGTCAGAATGAAACTGAAGTCTAACCATCCTTATTTCATCCTCTGAAAAATCACCTTCAAACTCATCATAGGCATCTTGTATATCATCATTTTCAGAATCCCTGAAATACTCGATTATATCTTCGATCGAATCTTCATCCATAATATTATCAAGACAATATTTAATATTGATCTTTGTTCCGCTTGAAACAATGGCTTCGAGCTCTTTAAGAATCTCTTCCACCTTCATTCCTTTAGCTCTGGCAATATCTTCGATGCTCTGCCTACGATCAATATTCTTTATAATATGAACTTTTAATCCTGACTTATTAATTACCGATTTTACCAAAAAATCCTGAGGTCTCTCAATGTCATTCTCTTCAATATACTTTGCAATCAATTCCATAAAAGACTTTCCATACTTTATCGCCTTTCCTTTTCCTACTCCACTTATCCGGGTAAGATCATCGATTGAAATTGGATACTGAATACACATCTCTTCAAGAGAAGGATCTTGGAAAATCACAAATGGAGGAAGTTTCTTTTCATGAGCTATTTCTTTCCTCAAGTCTTTTAATAAGCCAAAAAGAATTTCATCTAATACTACCTTTCCCCCTGCTTGTTTTGTAACAATCGAAGAATCATAATCTGATTTATAATCTCTTTCTTTTATTAAGCTGATCGAGTATGGTTTTTCAAGGTAGTTCCTACCTTCATCGGTAATCTTTAAAACACCGTACTTTTCAATTTGCTTTTTCAACAACTCTTTGACTACAAGCTGTCTAATAACAGCGTTCCAAAATTTCTCGTCGTGTTCTTTTCCCCAAGCAAAAATATCAAGCTCATCGTGCTTATATGTTTTGATCTCTGCCACAGGGTTTCCAACCAAAATATTTACGATATACTTACTTTTAAAATTCTCTTTTAATAATGCGACTGTTTTTAAAAGTTTTGTAACGTGTTCAATTCCTTCATAATGTTCTTTTGGGTCTCGACAATTGTCGCACATTTTATCCCTTGAACAATCAACATCTTTATACTCTTCTCCAAAATAGAAAAGAATAAATTTTCTTCTGCATACTGATGTTTCACTATAAGATACTATTTCCTGAAGTAATTGATTTCCTATCTCTTGCTCAGCCACGGGTTTACCATGAAGGAACTTTTCTAATTTTTCTATATCTGCATAGGAATAAAAAGTCAGGCAACGCCCTTCTCCACCATCACGTCCTGCACGTCCTGTTTCTTGATAATAACCTTCCAAACTCTTAGGAATATCGTGATGTATAACAAAACGCACATCAGGTTTATCAATCCCCATTCCGAAGGCAATGGTAGCAACGATCACATCAGTATCTTCCATAAGGAACATATCCTGATTTTTCGATCGTGTTGAAGCTTCCATTCCCGCATGATAAGGCAATGCTTTAATACCATTTACCTGAAGGGATTCCGCGATTTCTTCGACTTTTTTACGACTCAAACAATAGATAATACCCGATTTACCAGCATTCTCCCTTGTAAACTATACAATGTCTTTGATAACATTATTTGTCTTAGGTCTTACTTCATAAAATAAATTGGGTCTATTGAACGAAACTTTAAACACTGTCGCATCCATCATATCCAGATTCTTCTGAATATCATATTGGACTTTTTCTGTTGCGGTTGCAGTTAAGGCCATTATTGGCACATCTGCGATCTGTTTCACAATCGTTTTTAGACGACGATATTCAGGACGAAAATCATGGCCCCATTCCGAAATACAATGGGCTTCATCTATGGCAACAAAGGAAATCGTTAAACTTTTAAAAAAAGCAATGTTTTCTTCTTTAGTCAATGTTTCAGGCGCAACGTATAGCAGCTTTGTCTTTTCATCGACCAGGTCTTCCTTCACCCGTTTAACATCACCTTTTGATAAACTAGAATTTAAATAATGGGCAATCGAGTGATTCCCATCTATATTGCGAATTACATCTACCTGATTTTTCATCAGAGCGATCAGCGGTGAAACGACAATTGCTGTCCCTTTCAACATTAACGCCGGAAGTTGGAAACATAAAGACTTCCCACCCCCTGTTGGCATTATGACAAAGCTGTTCTTTCCTTGCAATACATTTTTTACAATTTCTTCTTGCTGTCCTTTAAAGCTATTAAAACCAAAATAATCTTTTAAAGCTTCCTTAGGAGATAAGCCCTCTTGTATCATATTTTAAGAAATATCCCTTAGTAATTGAATGATTAATCTTATAAAGTTAACAAAATCTTGATTAATTAAAATGATTATTTTACTATCAAATATGATTATTTTTTCACTTAATTGTAACAGAGTTAATAGAGGGAGTAGTTTTCTATTACTTTTGTCAGCTAAATGGAAAATCAAAAACTAATAGGTAAGGAAAGGGAGATGACCTTTTTGGAACATCTCGAGGAGTTGAGATGGAGATTGGTTAAAGCTTCTGCCGCTATTTTATTTTTCGGGATCATTGCATTTATTGCTAAAAGAATAATTTTTGATATTATCCTTTTTGGACCAAGAACGAGTGATTTTTTAACCTATAGAGGATTTTGTTGGATGTCGGATTTGCTAAGCATGGGCGATAAACTTTGCATGGGCGATCTAGCTATTAGTGTACAAAATATTGATATGAGTGGTCAGTTCTCGACCCACATAATGGTTTCTGTTGTAGGAGGTTTTATTTTGGCCTTTCCCTTTGTTTTATACCAAATGTGGTCCTTTTTAAAACCTGGCCTCAAATCGAAGGAAATTAAAAATGCTAGAGGAATTGTCTTCTTTAGTTCATTACTATTCTTCTCAGGGATTCTATTTGGTTATTTTATTATCTCCCCACTATCACTTCAATTTTTAGGATCCTACAGAGTTAGTGATGAAGTAGTAAGTTCTATAAAGTTGAACTCTTACATCTCTACTCTTGTTTCGATCACCTTATCAACCGGTCTTGTATTTCAGTTACCGATACTCATTTATTTCTTTACTAAAATTGGACTTGTTACACCAGAGTTCTTAAAAAAATACAGGAAACACTCATTGGTGGGTGTATTAATTTTAGCAGCTGTTATAACGCCTCCAGATATCACTTCTCAAATATTAGTATCCTTGCCAATAATGGTACTTTATGAAATAAGTATTATGATTTCTAGAAGAGTATTGAAAAAACAAGCGGAAGAAGAAGCGAAAGAATAAAATAATCAATTACTAATGAGTAATTGGACTGATTTATGATTGAGCTCCAAAACATTAGTTTTAGACTTATATTGCACCGGATAAAAAAATGAAACTACGCGCAGAAAATATAGTAAAGTCTTATAAAAAGAGACAGGTTGTAAAGGGGGTTAGCATTGAGGTTAATCAAGGGGAGATCGTTGGTCTATTAGGACCTAATGGTGCTGGAAAAACCACTTCTTTTTATATGATCGTTGGGATGATAAAACCTAATTCCGGGAAGGTTTTTCTTGATGAAAAGGACATTACAAATGAGCCGATGTACAAAAGAGCTAAAATGGGAGTAGGTTATCTTCCACAAGAAGCATCGGTATTTAGAAAACTAAGTGTAGAAGACAATATCAAGGCAGTTCTTGAAATGACCAAGCTTTCGAAAAAGGAGCAACAGGAAAAGGTAGATAGTTTAATAAAAGAATTCGGATTAGAGCAAGTACGTAAGAATCGGGGAGATTTTCTTTCAGGTGGAGAAAGACGTAGAACAGAGATCGCCCGTGCACTGGCAGTAGACCCTAAATTTATCCTCTTGGATGAACCTTTTGCAGGAGTAGACCCAATAGCCGTTGAAGATATTCAAATGATCGTTGCTCAACTTAAAAAGCGGAACATTGGAATATTGATCACCGACCATAATGTAAATGAAACCTTATCGATCACTGATCGTGCATACCTCCTATTTGAAGGAAGTATTTTAAAAGCGGGAACGGCAGAAGAATTAGCCGCTGATGAGCAAGTAAGAAAAGTTTATTTAGGTAAGCATTTTGAATTGAAAAGGAAGATCTAAACTCCTATCAATTTTATCCTTCTTCTCCCTTCTTACGTATTTTGTTAAATAATTATAATTTAAAATACTAGTCGTGTTGGAAATGACGTTATCTACTTAAAAAATGAAAGGATATGCAAACGCTATAATATTCGGGATCGCTATAATCGTTTCTTCAATATATCTTGGAAATGCTTATGTAAATAGAAATAATACTGATGGAGAAATCCGAATTACGGGCTTAGGAAAGGCAGATTTCACTTCTGATCTAATCGTTTGGGAAGGCAGATTTGTAGTGGAGAACATTGATTTAAAACAAGCCTATCTAAATTTAGAAAATGATAAGGTATTGATTAAGAAATATCTAATCGCTAAAGGTGTACCTGAGGAAAAACTAGTGTTTTCTGCTGTAAATACCAATCAGAAATCAAAGCGTTTATACTCTCAAAATGGTGATTACATGGGCGAAGAATTTTCCGGATATATATTGTCCCAATCCATTCAAATAGAATCAAAAGATGTATTGAAGATTGAAAAAATATCAAGAGAGGTTACTGAACTATTAAATCAAGGAATACAATTTTATTCAGAATCCCCCAGGTATTACTATACAAAACTAGCAGATCTTAAAATAGAAATGATATCAAAAGCAACACAAGATGCTCGATTGCGCGCTGAAAAAATATCAGAATTTTCAGGTGGGAATCTTGGAGAGTTAAAATCAGCAAAAATGGGCGTTTTCCAAATTACTGGTCAAAACTCGAAAGAGGAATACTCTTGGGGAGGCACCTTTAATACAAGCTCAAAAGAAAAGACAGCTTCTATTACTATGAAATTGGTTTACAAAGTAAAATAATTACTCCTTCTCTACTGAAAACGAATAAAACTCCATCACTTGGTTAACAAGTAATTTCTGACACGCCTCTTCCACTTTGGATTGCGCTTCCTTTTTATCTTTTGCTTCAATATGAAGGGTAATATGCTTACCAATACGAACGTTATCGATCTCATTTAAACCTAGGTTCTTCATACTATTACTAACAGCTTTACCTTGAGGATCCAATAATGCTTCCAAGGGCATTATATCTATTGCAGCTTTAAAATTCATTTTCTTATAATTAATGATATCAGGGAGTAGATTATATACAAAAGTATTAATAGTGGAACGACTAAAAAGCGTCCGTTAAGAAAAATTACAATTCCTATCAACAAAAAGATAATCTGAGGTATATAATCCTTCCAATTCTTTGATTTTACTTTTAAACTAAACATAGGTATTGGCGCCAACATCATTGTTGGAATCAATAATGCTAATAGCGTTAAATTGGTATTATTTGATAATATGTTCAACACAGCATCCCATATCGGACCCGTATGGCGAATTGCATCATGGAAAATGATGGGTAAGAATGCAAAAAACAATCCATTTGCTGGTATTGGCAATCCAATAAACGATGTTGATTGCCTAGGATCGTTATTAAATCGAGCTAAGCGTATCACACCTGCTACAACCATCCATAAAGCTACAAGTGGCAAAAGATATATTTCCCAGCCAATAGGTCGATCAAAAAGATCATAGGGTAAATAAGCATTGGCTTCTTTAAATTGATTAAGCCACATCATCTTATACAGAATCAATCCCGGAGCTAAGCCAAAAGAAACCGTATCGGCCAGTGAATCTAAATCGGCACCAATAGGCGAACTTACTTTTAATAATCGAGCTGCTGCTCCATCGAAAAGGTCAAATACTGCAGCCAAAAGCACCATCCAACCTGCATACAATAAAAGCCCGTTAAATGTAAATATCACAGCAATTGAACCCGATATCAAGTTCAGTATGGTTATGGCATTTGGAATGTTCTTTTTAATCATTTCGGGGTAAAAATAATCAATCTGTTCTTCTAAACTATTAAACACACTTCGACAAATAGATTTATTACACTTGTTGAACAATTTTTTAATAAAATATGTGTTTAGCCTACAAGCCACTTTAAAAAAGAATATTTTTACCCCATCGCGAAAGCATATGATGAAGTATTATTTTCTCTTATTTCTATTTCTATTAACCGGTCTTGATTCGCAAGCTCAAACGCCAAAATATTCTAATGAATTCCTGTCCATTGGAACTGGAGCGCGTGCTAAGGCTATGGGAAACTCATTTATAGCTATTGCTGATGATGCAACCGCAGGATATTGGAATCCTTCTGGATTATTAAAGGTTGAAAGTAATTTACAATTTTCACTCATGCATGCTGAGTATTTTGCAGGTATTGCTAAATATGACTTTGGTGCTATTGCTTTTCCTATCGACACCATGTCTACGATTGGATTTACTTACATCCGTTTTGGAGTGGACGATATTCCTAACACCTCTCAGTTAATTGATGCAGAAGGAAACATTAATTACGATAGGGTAACTTCCTTTTCTACCGCAGATAATGCCTTTTTATTCTCCTATGCCCGAAAAATGAAAGTTCCTGGCTTAAGTTTAGGAGGGAATGTTAAAGTGATAAGAAGAATCATTGGGGAATTTGCAAATTCATGGGGTTTTGGACTTGATGTTTCTGCCCAATATCAAACAGGAAACTGGCAATTCGGAGCTGTTTTTCGCGATGTTACCGGAACTTTTAATGCATGGAATTACACCTTAGATGACGATTTCATTGAAGTATTGGAAAGAACAGGGAATGAACTGCCTTCCAATGGTCTGGAAGTTACTGTTCCAAAACTAATCTTGGGCGCAGCTTGGTCTCATCAATTGAGTCCTTCTTTTAGCTTATTAACAGAAGTAGATATGGACCTAACATTTGATGGTAAAAGAAACACACTGATTTCCAGTGATTTTATTAGTGTCGATCCTCATGCTGGAGTTGAAGTAGGATACAAATCAGTAGTTTATATTCGTTTGGGTGTAAATAATTTCCAGTTCGAAACAGATCAGTTTGACAAAAGAACCTTGAAAGTCGATCCTAGTCTGGGCCTTGGGCTTCGACTCGGTCATTTCTACCTCGATTACGCTTTGACCAATATTGGTAGTGCATCTGGGACTTTGTATTCCAATATCTTTTCTCTTAAATTTGATATTTACAAGAAAAACAAAGCGTGAAGCCCGGTCACTTACTTTTCGTAATACTTTTATTCTTCACATTACCCTTGCATTCTCAGTCTAATGGTAATGAATGGATAAACTATGACCAGCAATATTTCAGAATAAAGATAGCTGAGGACGGGATCTATAGAATTGATAAAAACATCTTATTAAATGCTGGATTCCCCGCTTCTATTGATCCGCATAGAATCCAGCTCTTTGCAAAAGAAAAGGAACAAGCAATATTTATTCAAGGAGAGGATGATGGGAGTTTTGATGATGAAGATTTTATAGAGTTCGTTGGTTATGCAAATGATGGCTGGTTAGACACGCTACTTTATGAGAATAGTGAAGACCTACTCAATCCTCTTTATAGTTTGTATAATGATACATTATGCTATTATTTGAGTTATAGCAATCCTGACTCCTTAAATAATTTACGAGCCGTATTAGCGAATGATCAAAACTTCGATGGATATACCAGTTCAGAATACTGCTTAGTTGAAGAAAGTAAAAGCTACAATCAATTCTATCATTTAGGAAAAAGAAGCAATTATGGTGGTATTACCGACCCCCAATATTTAGCAGGTGAAGGGTACTCCAAACTACTTGAAAGCAGCACAGAAAGTATCAGTTTCAATACCGAAAACCGTTATTCTGCTGCCAATGCTCCACCATCAATAATTCAATCAACAATTTCGAGTGCCAATAACCCTGCTTCACCAAATTCAAGTGGGAATCATCATTTCAGACTCAGCGTAAATGGAAACACCTATTTTGACTCAGCATTCTTTGGCTATCAGTCTTTTCCTCTTTCTTATTCTGTCAGTACGCAAGCGCTTTCAAATACTACGCAAATTACTATTAAAACGGTTGATGATATTGGAATATCAATTGACTGGTTAGCACTTGGCTATGTAAAATTTACCTACCCGCATAGTTTTAATTTCGAAGCTTCTTCTTTTTATACGTTTAATGCAAAAGCCAGTTCGAATGAAAAATTAAAGATCATCTTTGATAATTTCGAAGGAAGTTCGCCCATCGTTTATTCATTTGGTGAGATCACTCATCGGAGTGCTGCCTATACTGATGGAGACGATTTTCGCTTTCTAATTCCACAAAATGATGAAGAATATTTTAAATGTATCGTCTCTTCTTCAGAAGGAATACATTCTGTTGGCTCCATTGAAAAAGTCAATGATAACGGATATTTTACTGATTTTGGAAATTTAAACTTATCGAATGCATATTTAATTATCAGTCACCCTGAACTAATGGGTGCAGCTGTTGAGTATAATGCATACCGCAATCAATCTTACAGCAGTTTATTGATCGATATTAATGAACTCTATGATCAATATGGAGGAGGAATTATAAAGCATCCTTTAGCAATAAAACGATTAATAAAAGATCTGATCGAAAATTGGGATGAAAAACCAGAGTACCTCTTTCTATTGGGAAAATCGATAAGTCCAAAGCTGCAACGAAACAACCCTCTTTTATATAGTTACAATCTAGTGCCAACTATTGGCCATCCTCCTTCTGACAATTTACTTACTGCAGGATTGAATGG
>JAUVAY010000104.1 GCA_030591505.1 Flavobacteriales bacterium
ATTTAAAAGTGAATGAAGAAATTGCTTTGAGTTTTATTATTCAGTTTTTATTAACGTGTTATTATGATTAGTAAAAGGAATTCGAATTATTTAACCGCAATGACGCAGAGTAGGCGCGAAGCTCACAAAGAAATGGTTTTACTATTTATTTCCCTTGTGTTCTTTGAACCTTCTTAGTGTTCTTGGTGGTTAAGAAGAGAAGAAGCATAGTAATAAAAGAGAGTTTATTAAGTAGCACATAGGCTTCGACAAGCTCAGCCTGACATGCTGGTTAACACTTATTTAAAAAGACTTTTACACACCTTTTCTACTTTGCGTTCTTAGCGTCTCAATAATTATTGAGCCTTTGCTTTCTTTGCGTGAACCTTTTCAATGCGTGAACCTTCTCAATAAAAAAAGCCACACTGATTAAACAGTATGGCTTTAAATCTTATAATTAAATTTTATTATCCTAAATAAGACTTTAAAATTTTACTTCTACTTGTATGCTTTAATCTTCGTATCGCCTTTTCCTTGATCTGTCTCACTCTTTCTCGAGTTAGATCAAATCGCTCTCCGATCTCTTCCAAGGTCAATGCATTCTTACCATTCAGTCCAAAATACAAACGGATCACATCAGCTTCACGTTGAGTTAATGTTTTTAACGATCGTTCAATCTCTTTACGTAATGATTCATGCATCAACTCCTTTTCAGGACTTGGGCTCTCACTACTTTGTAGAACATCGTACATATTAGAACTACTTTCATCCCCGTCTTTTAATGGAGCATCCATAGAAAGATGACGACCTGAATTCTGAAGTGATTGTTTCACTTCTTCAACAGGTATTTCTAATAAGTCGGCCAATTCCTGAGCTGAAGGTGGTCTTTCGTAACGTTGTTCTAATGTTGAATAGGCTTTATTGATCTTATTAATAGATCCAATTTTATTCAATGGTAAACGAACGATACGCGATTGCTCTGCTAATGCTTGTAGAATCGATTGACGAATCCACCATACTGCATAAGAGATAAATTTAAAACCACGTGTTTCATCAAAACGCTGTGCTGCTTTTATCAAACCTAAATTTCCTTCATTGATCAAATCAGGTAAAGAAAGTCCTTGGTTTTGATATTGCTTAGAAACAGAAACAACAAATCTCAAATTAGCTTTGGTCAACTTTTCCAATGCGATCTTATCACCCGCTTTGATCCGTTGAGCTAATTCAACTTCTTCTTCAGCAGTAATAAGGTCAACACGTCCGATCTCCTGTAAATACTTATCTAGGGAGGCCGTTTCACGGTTGGTGACCTGCTTAATAATTTTGAGCTGTCTCATATTGTTCTAAAATGGTTTTGAAAAGAATGAATTCCCTTATACGAAAAATATAGCTTGTTAGATTACGTAGCTCCTCAAAAAAGGTTACAC
This sequence comes from Flavobacteriales bacterium, assembly GCA_030591505.1. GTDB lineage: Bacteria > Bacteroidota > Bacteroidia > Flavobacteriales_D > JAHECK01 > JAHECK01. The sequence goes on from JAUVAY010000104.1 coordinate 1,407, forward strand.
TTTAATCCAACTATTTTTTTAGTCTTTTCGTTCTGGCTTGGGTAACAAGACTTTACGGCTCAATTTAAATTTCCCTGTTTTAGGATCTTTATTCACAACCTTAAATTCTACCTTATCACCTTCTTTAAGAATATCCTCTACTTTCTCCACTCTCTTCCAGTCCAATTCAGAAACGTGAAGTAAACCATCTACACCTGGCAAGATCTCAACAAATGCACCATAAGGCATAATTGTTTTCACCTTCCCATTGTACGTTTCACCTACTTCAACAGTTGGAGGATTAGCGATCGACTTCACCCAATTCACTGCTTTTTCAATCGACTCAAGGTCAGGACTAAATATTTGAACCATACCTAGGTTACCTTCTTCTTCAATGGTTATTGTAGCACCCGTTTCTGCCTGAATTTCTTGAATGATCTTTCCTCCAGGACCGATGATCGCACCGATGAATTCCTTAGGAATATCAAACATTACGATTCTTGGTGTATGAGGTTTGTAATCTTCAGCTGGTTTGTCAATGGTTTTCATCATCTCATTTAAGATGTGTGCTCTTCCTTCTTTTGCCTGTAACAATGCATTTGTTAAGACCTCAAAAGATAATCCATCAACTTTAATATCCATTTGGCAGGCAGTAATTCCATCTTCAGTACCTGTTACTTTAAAGTCCATATCTCCTAAATGATCCTCATCTCCTAAGATATCAGATAAGATAGCGTATTTACCATCTTCTTCTCTTGAGATCATTCCCATAGCAATACCAGAAACTGGTTTTGATATTTTAACACCACCATCCATTAATGCAAGTGTTCCTGCACAAACAGTAGCCATAGAAGAAGAACCATTTGATTCTAATACTTCAGATACTAAACGGATTGTATAAGGGTTTTCAGGAGCTTGTGGTAAAACACCTTTCAATGCTCTATAAGCTAGATTACCGTGACCGATCTCTCTTCTACTCGTTCCTCTTAATGGACGAGCTTCTCCAGTACAAAATGGAGGGAAGTTATAATGAAGCATGAATGATGAACTTCCTTTTGCCAATGCTGTATCAACAGTTTGTTGATCCAGTTTATTTCCTAAAGTAAGGGTGGTTAATGATTGCGTTTCTCCACGAGTGAAGATTGCTGAACCATGCGTTCCAGGAAGGTATCCAACTTCTGTCCAGATAGGTCGTACCTCATCTGTTTTTCTACCATCTAAACGAATTCCTTCATCCAATACTACGTTTCTTACTGCTTCTTTATAAGCTTTAGAAAAGTATTTAGACATCAATCCTTTCTTTTCTGCTAAGACACTATCGTCTTGTTTTGCAAAATATCCTTCCTTAACGGCAGCTGCTTTTTCTGATCTCTCTTCTTTTGCTGATGCTTGCATTGCAATTTCATAATACTGCTTGTAAGCATAATCGTAAATTTCTTTTTTCAGCTTTTCATCACTCTCTTCAGGAGCATACTCACGAATGGTTTTCTTACCTACCGCTTCTGCCAATTCAATTTGAACACGACATTGGATCTTGATCGCTTCATGAGCTTGTCTGATAGCTTCTACCATCTCTTCTTCGCTCACTTCTTCCATTTCTCCTTCCACCATTACGATGTTCTCTTCTGTACCGGCAACCATCATTTCTAGGTCAGCTTCCTCTACTTGTTCGAAAGTTGGATTGATAACCCAGTCACCCTTAACTCTGGCAACACGAACTTCAGAAACGGGTCCGTTGAACGGAATATCTGAAAGAGCTATTGCAGCAGATGCAGCTAAACAAGCTAATGCATCTGGCATATTTTTTTGATCAGATGACATTAATTGAATCATCACCTGTAATTCATTATGATAATCACTTGGGAAAAGTGGACGCAATGCGCGGTCGACTAATCTCATAGTTAGAATCTCTAATTCTGAAGGTCTTGCTTCTCTTTTAAAGAACCCACCTGGGAATCTTCCGGCTGAAGCAAACTTTTCTCTGTAATCAACTGTTAATGGAAGGAAATCAATTCCTTCTTTAGCTTCGTAATTCGAAACTACTGTCGCTAAAAGCATTGTATCTTCTAAACGGATTACGACAGATCCGTGTGCTTGTTTTGCTAATTTCCCCGTTTCTAGAGAAATTTTTCGACCATCAGGTAATTCGATGGTTTTAATTTGTTCATTGTACATATTGTATGTTTATTTTATTATATAAAAGGGGCAATCGGTTCCCCGTTGCCCCCCTTTTAATACATTATAAATTATCGAAATTTTCAATAATCTGTTATCTTCTTAAGCCCAATTCCTTAACAATGTTACGGTAACGAGTGATATCTTTGCTCATTAAATAGTCCAATAGATCTCGTCTTTTACCAACTAACTTCACCAATGATTTTTGGGTGTTAAAATCTTTTCTGTTGCTTTTCAAATGATCAGTCAAGTGACTGATCCTGTAGCTAAATAATGCAATCTGCCCTTCAGCAGAACCTGTGTCACTATCGCTTTTTCCGTGTTTCTTAAAAAATTCTTTTTTCTTCTCTATACTTAAATACATGCCAAAATTGTTTTTAATGTTTGTTATGTACGATTTTAAAATCGGGTGCAAAGATAGTGAAAAATAAAAGGCTACCTAATTAATTGTTTATCATTCGAATAAATTGTGAAACTTTTGTTTTCAAGTTTTTTCTTTCGACGATAAAGTCAAGGAATCCATGTTTTAAAACAAACTCAGAACGCTGAAATCCCTCAGGAAGATCTTTTCCGATTGTTTCTTTTACAACACGTGGTCCTGCAAAAGCTATTAAGGCATTAGGCTCAGCAATATTAATGTCACCTAGCATAGCGAAAGAAGCTGTTACACCTCCTGTTGTTGGGTCTGTTAAAAATGAGACATAGGGTAATCCTGCTCTTGATAACAATGTCAGTTTAGCCGACGTTTTAGCCATTTGCATTAATGATAAACCTGCTTCCATCATTCGTGCTCCTCCTGATTTCGAGATCATCATAAAGGGACATTTCTTTTTTATCGCCATATCGATAGCACGAGCGATTTTTTCACCTACTACCGAACCCATTGAACCACCTATAAATGCAAAGTCCATCGATGCAATTACCATCATTTTTCCATCTACTTTTCCATAAGCAGTTCTAACCGCATCCTTTAGGCCTGATTTTTCTTGAGTAGCTTTAACACGATCAGTATATTTCTTTGTATCTGTAAAATCTAGGGGATCACCAGAGGAAATATTCTTGTTGAATTCCGTACACTTTTTATCATCAAATAGGATGTCGAAATACTCATGAGAACCTATTCTTTCATGATAATTACATCCTTGACAAACAAAAAGTGATTTTTTAAACTCGTCGGTATCTATTACTTCATCGCAATTCGGACATTTATACCACAGTCCTTCCCTTATTTCCTTTTTATCTTTTGTAGAGGTCGTTATTCCCTCTTTCATTCTCTTAAACCATCCCATGCACTCAGTTTTGGTAAAACTCTAATTAGGCGATTGTAATTTTGCTGTCAAGATACACATCTTGAACGGTATTCAAAATTTGAATTCCTTCTTTCATTGGTTTTTGGAAAGCCTTTCTACCGAGGATCAAACCATGACCACCTGCTCTCTTATTGATAACAGCCGTTTCAACAGCATCAGCAAGATCTGAATCTCCAGATGCACCACCTGAATTGATCAATCCGTTTCTTCCCATATATCCATTTATTACTTGGTATCTTGTAAGGTCAATAGGATGATCAGAAGAAAGCTTATTATACATTGCCGGGTGCGTTTTTCCAAAACCGACGGCTTCAAATCCTCCATTGTTTGTTGGAAGTTTTTGTTTAATGATATCAGCTTGAATAGTAACACCTAAATGATCCGCCTGACTTGTAAGATCGGCTGATGCATGATAGTCAACACCATCTTTTTTAAATCCGCCATTACGAGTGTAACACCATAATATTGTTGCCATACCTAATTCGTGTGCTCTTTCAAAGGCTGCTGCTACTTCAATAATTTGGCGGTTCGAATTCTCTGAACCAAAATAAATAGTTGCTCCAACAGCTACAGCTCCTAAATTCCACGCCTCATCAACAGAACCAAACATAATTTGGTCATATTTGGTAGGGTAAGTCATTAACTCATTGTGATTAAGCTTTACAATGAAAGGAATTTTGTGAGCAAATTGTCTGGATACAGATGCTAAAACCCCAAAGGTAGAGGCTACACCATTTGAACCTGCTTCTATTGCTAGTTTTACAATATTTTCAGGATCAAAATAAATTGGATTAGGAGCAAAGGATGCACCTGCTGTATGTTCAATTCCTTGATCAACAGGCAGTATCGAAAGATAACCGGTGTTTGCTAAACGTCCTGTTCCGTACAAAGCCTGTAGACTTCTTAATACTTGTGGATTACGATTGGTTTGCATAAAAGATCTATCAATGAAATCAGCTCCTGGAAGATGAATCATATCTTTATCAACGGTTGTGCATGTATGGTCTAGTAAGTAACTAGCTTTATCACCTAATAATTCTATGGTTTTTGACATTTTATAAGCTCTTTAATTCGAATTAATGAAGCAGCAAATTTAAAAAATTCTTATTCTTTTCTGCTATCTTTCTTTAAACACTTAACATTTTTCAAAAGTGAGTAGGGAGTGTTTTGAAATTCCACTGAATTTAAGCAGAAATCAATAAGTTAATTAAAGGAAGAGGATATAAATAGAGTCTGCCTAAGATTTAATCGCGAAGTTTAACTCTTTCCCCATCAAGCTTTGATACGATGGTTGCATTTAAAATGCCTATTTTTTCAAGGTCATCAATAAATAATTTGGCATCGTCAACATCCCTGAATTTTCCTAATGTAATATAGTCAGCTCCACCATCACTTGTGTAATTTAATATTTCCAGGTCACCTTCGAATTTGTCCATATTAAAATCTTCTAGTGCCCCGATCTGAACCTCGAAAACAATTCCCTCTATCTCTTTATTTTCCAAGATTAATTTTTTGTTCTCTTTGATTAAACTATCTACGATAAAGATCAGCTCAGCATTTTCAATTTCTTGATTTAAAAGTTTTGAATTCAACTCTTGCGGATGCCCCCAAAATGGTTGCTTACTCTCAGAACTATAAATATAAACACCTCCTACTATAGCAATAAAACTCACTAACAATAAGGTGATTCTTAGTCGGACGAGTTTCGCTATAATCGGATGCGTATGTTTCTTTTTATCAGTCAAAACACTTTTAATTCTGCATAAATTCGATGCACGGGAAATCCCATGATATTAAAATAGGATCCTTCAATTTTTTCTATTGCAATATAGCCTAACCATTCCTGAATACCATAAGAACCTGCTTTGTCATAAGGTTGATAATTTTCTAAATAGTATTCGATCTCATTATTTTCCAACTCTTTAAATTTAACGATAGAATGGGAATCGAAACAAGTTTGCTTGTCTTTAGAGCTCAAACAAACAGCTGTGATAACAGTATGAGAACTACCGGAAAGTGTAGTGAGCATCCGCTTTGCATCTGCTTTATCTTTAGGCTTATTTAGAAGATGATCATCTTTCAATACAGTAGTATCACTTGTAATGATGATCTCATCATCACCGATGTCAGTTAGATAAGGAAGTGCTTTTTTCTTGGCGAGATAAAGTGCAACTTTTTCATTCTCCAGTGTAGGAGGAAAGGATTCATCACATTCACGTAAGCGTAATTCAAAATCAATATCCAAGCCTTCTAAAAGTTGTTTTCTTCGGGGAGAACCTGAAGCGAGGATTATTTTTTTATTCTTTAGCTGAAGCATTAAAGAATAAAGTGGTTAGTGAGCAAGTAATTAAATAAAAACATATATAAAAGTCCACTTGCCATAGTGATCTTAATATAATTTGATGCCTTAAGAAATTGTTTCGATCTGCTAGCATTCTTTAATTTATACATACCAATAAGCATAGGCAAAATAATAAAGGCCAATAAATATACTGATGTGACCTTGTCGGGCATAAACGATTGTTGAAGAAAAACAAGGAGTATTAGTGTAAACAAACTAAGACTATTAACGACCTTTTTCGTTGCAATTACACCGATTTCTAGAGGCATCGTACGTGCATTGATCTCTTTATCTCCTTTCATATCGGCCATATCTTTTATTATTTCTCGAAGGAGATTAAGTAAAAATGCAAGACCCGCATAAACTAAAGTGAAAAAGAATACGACTTTAAAGTCGTCAATAGGGGCATTAAGATAAGGGAAGTTCAAACCCTCAGATTTAAAAACAACAGGCAGATCGTAACTGATAACCAATAGAGGAATACATGCTGTTAAAAATGCCACAATAATATTCCCAATAATAAATGCTTTTTTAAAACTTGCAGAATAGAGCCACAAAAGAGTTATAGCAAGTATTTGAAATATCAGCATCCAAGGAATGCTATACTTGATGGCAACATAAGCCGATAGTAGGAATCCGAGCGTACTCAACATAACATGAGATGTCATAGCCACTCTTCGCTTAATAAATTTCCCTACAATAAGTTCATGATGTTTATTCAGTCTGTCAGGACGAATGTCAAAATAATCGTTAATAATATTCCCCGCCCCTGCGATCAAAAGAGTAGCGGTAACGAGAAGAGAAAAGTCAAATTGACTAATCACTAAGGCTATACCTTTTAAGGAAAGTAAAGGGATTAAAATTAAATAACGCAAAGCAAACATTGAGACGGCAATGATTACTAAATTTACCGGACGTAAAAGCTTGATTATGTAGTATAACTTCATATTGCGATTTAATAATTCGGTTTAACGAAGTTAGGAAGTAGTTTTGAATCACAAAATGGAATAAACTTTTATTATACATTGATGGAAGACAGTAAGGAATTTAGGAAGTGGGGATATAAATTTATTGATTATATAGCTGATTATTTTGATGCTATTGAAGAGTATCCTGTAAAGTCTAAAGTAAAACCCGGTGAAGTAAAGGCATGCTTCCCAGAAGTAGCTCCGGATGATCCTCAACCTATGGAGGACAGTTTGAAGCTTATTAGTGAAGCTATTTTACCCGGGATCACCCATTGGCAACATCCACGATTTCATGCATATTTCCCGGCAAACAATTCCTATCCGAGTATTCTTGCCGATCTTTTAAGCTCAGGTTTTGGTGTTCAGGCGATGATTTGGGAAACTTCACCTGCTGCGGCTGAATTAGAAGAAGTGGTGATGGAATGGTTGAAAAAGATGCTTGATCTTCCGAAAAACTGGGAGGGTGTTATTCAAGATACAGCATCAACGGCAACCTTGGTAGCGCTTTTGACAGCAAGAGAGAAGCATAGTGATTACCAAATAAATAAAAAGGGGTTTGATTCCAATAAGTATCGAATATATTGTTCTGATGATGCACATTCTTCCATCGACAAGGCGGTGAAAATTGCCGGGTTTGGCTTAACTAATCTTATTAGAATTCCGATAAATAAAAATCATGAGATGATAGCTGAAGAGTTGGATTTGCAGATTGATAGAGATAGAGAAGATGGCTTTATTCCTTTGGCGGTTGTTGCTGCCTTAGGTACAACAAGTTCAGTAGCTATCGACCCTGTTGAAGAGATCTCAAAGATCACTACAAAGCAAAATTTATGGTTACATGTTGATGCTGCCTATGCTGGAAACGCAATGATCTTGCCCGAGTTTAGAAAAGAGATCGGATCATTGGAAGGTGTTGATAGCTTTGTTTTTAATCCACATAAATGGATGTTTACAAACTTTGATCTAAGCGTCTATTTTGTTAAAGATAAGGAAGCACTTATTAGAACATTTTCTATCCTTCCTGAATACTTAAAGACTTCTTCATATGGTAAAGTTAATGACTACCGAGATTGGGGAGTTCAGTTAGGCCGCCGGTTCAGGTCGCTAAAACTATGGTTGGTCATTCAAAGTTTTGGCGTAGATAAGATCAAGGAAATGCTGCGTGTTCATATCGAGATGGCAAGGTGGTTTGAAGAGAAAATAATTTCTAACCCTGATTATGAGCTTATACTTCCACGGGTTTTGAATGTGGTTGTATTCAGGTATATTGGATCAAGTGATCCTGATTCATTTAATAAAAAACTGCTTGAAGAAATAAATGATTCAGGCGAGATGTATTTAAGTCATACTGTATTGGATGAGAAATATGCAATTCGGATGGTAAGTGGAAGTACACGTGTGAAACAAGAGCATATCGAGCAAAGCTGGAAAAAAATAGAATCGACAGTTAGAGAATTGAAAAATTAAGCCAGGAAAACTGATTCTCGTCCTTTGTGCAGGTCTACCAAAATATGCTCTTTTAAAGTAGTTGAAAGACTAACGCCTACAATATCAGCTTTAATAGGAAAGCGGCGATGGATTCTATTGACCAAGCAAAGTGTAGTTAGACTTTTTACAGGTTCAAGTAATATATGTTGAGCAGCGTATATCATTGTTCTGCCTGAGTTTAATACATCATCGATCAAGAGTACTCTTTTACCTTTCAAACTAGATGCTTCGGGAAGTAGTGTAATTGGCGACTTTAGTGGATTATCTTTTTCAATCTCAAGATCATAATAGTTGATAGAAAAGTGATCAAGTTCTTCCAGTCGACTGCATATTCGATTTGCTAATTTTGATCCCATAGAACGAACACCAATTATTGTTAATTCTTTCTCGCCATAAAAATTCTCTACAATTTCATGAACCATACGTTCGATCATTTGTTGAACTTTTTTTGTGTGAAGTATCTTTACGCGATCCGACATAATTATTACAATTTTTATCAAAGATATGGAAAGGAGTTAAATTCAATAGGAGTTCTCATTATTTTCCTGCTAAATTTACAGCGCAATTAACTATTTAATTATGAAGGGAAGTTTATTAATACTGATGTTAGCCTTTATAGCAGTGTCGTTTTTTCATTTTGATCAGGGCAACCGCAAAAAGCTAAGTAATTATGAAACGCAAGACAGTGAGTTAGCTTTACTTATGCGTTTTGTGCATGATCAGGCCAAATTATTAAAAGGTGACCTGGTAAAAGGGCAAGACCTTCCTGATTATAATAATGATATTGAATTTATAACCACAGCGAATCCGACAAGACCATCAGTACAAGGTCCGGAATTTGAA
>JAUVAY010000120.1 GCA_030591505.1 Flavobacteriales bacterium
CGAAAAGGGAGGAAGGTCTGATACACAAAATAGTCAAATAGACTAAGTCATCGTCTAGTTCACCTTCTACCCTTGGTTCTTTGGTTTAATTACCTATAAATTTAATAAGGCTAATCTAAAGGTCATTGTGGTTAAATAAAAAAACGGTCAGCCTATATCAGGGACATACAAACTTCGAGCTTCGATCTTCCAACTTGTCCACCATAGCTTTAGCGCAGGTGGGCTTCTAGCTCTTCTTCTTCATATCAACAGGTTTTACCTGAAAATGATACATCATAGAGCGGGCAACTAATTCCAATAAACGTGGGTCGTTAATTAATTGACCATCTATTTTTTTTGCACCTACAGCTTCATAAATTAGTAATTGTTGTTTAGCATCAAAAATATCTATGATCACTGCTCCTTCATTATAGTTTTGTTGTGTGTAAACAGTAGAAGTCGACATTCCACCTCCCCATCCATAGCCTGGTCCGTAACCGGCATATCCACCATACCCGCCGTAGCCACTATATCCGCCATATCCACCGTATCCACCATATCCACCGTATCCAACGGTGGTGGCTACTGTTTCGGTTTTTTGTTCTTTCAATACAAATAAGGTAACAACTAAGTCACCATTTTTCTCCACTAACTTAAGGTCGCGTAGATTAAACTCCTTTGCAAAGGCTTGTTCGATCTTTTGCTTGGTCATTTGAGTCATAAGCGAATCACTGTGTTCTGCCCATCCATAGAATTCAAAAGTGTGATATTGAGTTGCATCTACCGAATCATCAGCTTGATGGAATAGTTGAATGTCAAGTTTTTGAGAACAACTTGCCCAAAATAATAGTGTAATCAGTACGAAGGGAGAAAAGATTTTTATGAGACGCATAAGTAGTTGAGATAATTATTACATTGCAAAAATGATTGATTTTTTCAATCTCTGTCTAACATTTAGCATATTTATTTTCAACTTTATCCACTATGAGTAAGAGGAAGCTTACTAATTATTTGAAAGAGCTAAGCAAGAAGCAATTAGAAGAGCAGATCATAGATCTTTATGGACGTTTTAAGGACGTGAAAAGCTATTACGATTTTGCTTTTAATCCTAAGGAAGATAAGATAATAGAAGAGTGTAAGTTTAAAATTTCGAAGGAGTATTTTCCTATTGGAAGAAGAAAACCAAAATTAAGACGCTCTGTTGCTCAAAAACTGATTAAAAAATACAAATTACTCGAGGTTGACCCTCAGGTGATTGGGGAGATCATGCTCTTTAATATTGAAATTGCTCAAACCTATTGCCGTGAAAAAAGTATAAAACAAGACTCATTCTATATAAGCATGCTTAGATCGTTCAGTGAAGCATTAGCTTATACAGAATTACAAGGATTTTTTAAAGATTTCGATCCCCGCTTCAAATTGATTGTTGAAGAATCAATTGATCAGGAGTGGTTTAATTACCGAGCTTTTGAGCAAGAATTGGATAATTATATTTAATAAATTGATAAAATGAATAGATCGTTAAAAATAGGGATATCTGTAGGGCTTATTGCCGTATTTTTGTTTCTGGTCGTAGCGATTATCCGGATATATAATCCCTCCATTTTCCCTAAGATGCAGAGAGAAATATCCAAGATCGTAAAGATCGAACGGCCACCGAATATTCCACCCAGGTTGCAAGGTTATAGTAAGTTAGGAATTGATGTTTCTCATTATCAGGGAAAGATCAAATGGGACTTGCTGGACAAGATTGATGAAAAGGCCATCTCTTTTGTATTTATTCGAGCAACACAAGGTAAAAACGGAAAAGACAATCAATTTGATGCGAATTGGAAGTTGGCTAAGAATAAGGGATTTATAAGAGGTGCTTATCATTATTACCGCCCAAATGAAAACTCAATAAAACAAGCAGAAAATTTTATAAAGTATGTAAAACTGCAAAAAGGTGATTTACCACCGGTTTTGGATATTGAAAAATTTTCTCGAATACAATCTCGAAGGTCCTTGCAAATAGCTCTGAAAAAATGGTTGAATAAGGTAGAAGAACACTACGGCGTAAAACCAATTATATATACTGGAGCGAGTCATTATAAAGATCTATTAGACAACGATGATTTTAATGAATATATACTATGGGTAGCCAATTACAATGATATTAAGGTACCCTTTAAGCAAGAAGTAGAATGGGAATTCTGGCAATACAGAGATTGGGGTTATGTTAAAGGCATCAAGGGTGATGTTGACTTAAATGTGTTTAACGGAGATTTAACTCAATTGGAAAGTTTATTGATTCCATAGTGCTTATAGTGGCGAAAGGGCATTCATATAATCAGTATAGGCCTTTTCCTTAATTAATTTAAATCTCTCTTTGAAATTATCTGCACCTGATTTTAAGAATTCGTATTGCTCACTCAATAGCGTATAATCAGCATCATTAACAAAGTAACTTTTTAAGCCTATTTCCTCTACCATTCGTGCTCGACTATCATTTCCTATAACGATCGAAGGTTTTCCATAACTCGCCATTAAAAACGCTCCATGCACTCTGTTCATTATACCAAATTTAGCCTTACTGTAAAACTTCATAAAAGCTAAGTAATCATCCTTTTCATAGAATATTTCTGCCTCTGTATCTAATTCTAATGCCTCATCAACTTCTTTTTGATTATGACATGAAATGATAACACGTTCTTTCTTTTTAATCTCGAAATAGAATTTTTTGAATTCATTTTCCCATTTATTAAAATCAATCTTTTGGCCAAATACAAAATGTGATCCCCCTTTCATATAATTCATCACAACATAATCCGCTCCTTCATCTTTCAAATTATGTTCATCACAAGCGAAGATAGAGCTACAAGGGATAACTGGAGCTTCTATGTTGATCTTTGATAAAACAGTCTTTGCTAAGGTGTCTCGAAGTGTCGTAACGGCAGAGGATTCATAAAAGTCGCTTATATATTCATTGCATTTATCGCAAAACTCGCTACCGTTTGAATGATATTTCTGACAAGTCCCGGCAGCAAGATTAATAAGCTTAGCATTTTTATTTAAAGAAAGTCGTTCTTTTACTAGTGGTTTATACCATTCATTATCATAGCAATGTCCTCCTTCTCCAGTGTGGCACCAATAAACAGGTGCTCCACTTTGAACAAGGAGGTCAGCCTCTAATACTCTGTCTTTAAACAGTTTTTTTGGTAGTAATTTATCAACCCTTTTAGAAAGTTTTAAATTCCTAAACCATTCAAAACCATAGGTTGAAGTTATTGGAGAGTGCTTATGAATACTTGAAAAATGGATGTCCACACCTTTAAAACGTTGTTTTAAAACATACTTTAGCCCCTCTCTTACAAAATCATCTCCTACATTATGATCTACTGTGGTAATTATGGAAATATTCATTTACTATTATCCTATTTGCTGAGTGTGTACTGAAATTTATGGAGGCAAAGTTATTAAAATAATAATCTTCCTTTTTATTGTGCTAACTCATTATTAACAGATGATTTAACATGAATATAATAAACAGTTAGATCATCCTGAAATTGACATTTTTTAGCTTGCAAAGGATTATTACATTTGTCTCAAAGCTATTCCTGTTTGAAAAAAATATTTCAATCTAAGATATTTCATAATTTTTCATGGCTATTTGCTGACAAGCTAATACGCTTGGCACTAAGTTTATTTGTTTCCATTGTAGTTGCGCGTTATTTAGGTCCAGAAAACTATGGTATCTGGAATTATTTATTATCAATAGCTATGTTTTTTACGGCTTTTGTTAGTCTTGGTCTGGACAGTATTTTACCACGTGAATTAGTTAATCATCCCGAAAAAGAATTGAGTATTATTTCGACTTCATTTTTATTAAAGATAGTTGGAGGATTTATAGGTTTTATACTGAGTATTTTAATCTTTATTTGGTATAAGGACCCAGATACCTATCTGTTATTAATGATGTCACTAATGGCATCTCTACTTATTTTTCAGTCGGCAGATGTTACTGATATCTTTTTCAAGGCTAAACTCCAAGCAAAATATTCGGTAATAGGACGAAATAGTGCCTTTATCATCGTTGCTCTCTTAAAACTCTATTTTGTTTTTTATAATTATAGCTTAATCTATTTTGTAGCAAGCAATGCTATCGAAATGTTTTTAGGAGGCGTGCTTGTTTTATCCATTTATTTTAAAAAAGGAAATAAAATCTCATTAAGAAATGTTGATTGGGGAATAGGAAAAAGAATGTTGAAGGATGGTCTTCCAATGGCCATTTCAGGGTTGATGGTTATGTTGTATATGCGCATCGATCAGGTTATGTTGACCGATATTGCAGGTGAGGCAGCGAATGGTATTTATTCTACAGGAGTTAGAATGATCGAGATCGTTTATTTTATTCCGATGGCGCTTGCCGATTCCTTTTTCCCTGGTATTTTGTATTCAAAAAAACATGAAGGAGAAAAATATGAGAAAAACATGTTGGGATTCTATAGTATTATGACCTATATCGCACTTGGGATTGGCCTTGTTACGATTATTATAGCTAAACCAATGATGAGTTTGTTTTTCGGACAAGAGTTTGAAGGTTCAGGAGCTGTTTTACAAGTCTTCGGATTTTCTATTTACGCTACTTTTATCAGTATAGCAAGCGGAAAATTTTTAGTAGCGGAAAACTTTAAGAGAACAATTCTTATCCGATCACTCCTTGGACTTGGCGTTAATGTTATTCTAAATTTGATATGGATTCCACAGTTTGGATATATGGGGGCAGCTTACGCCTCTTTTGTCTCTTATTTTATCCCGATATTTATCCTTGTCTTTTTCAAATCGACAAGACCTCAATTAGTGTTAATAATAAAAGCGTTGAACCCAACGTATTTGTTAGAAAAATTAAGGTCTAAATAAAAGGCAATAATTTTTTAATTTTTTTGAGAGCAACATTTGCTTCTATGCTATCAATGGAAAGTTCCGAACCTGAACTATACTCTTTAGACAAGATGTCCGTATTTTCTTCTTTTTCAATTATTGGAGGATAAACAACTGTATAGTTAGTGCTTATACTTTTCGGAAATGGAGTAAACCTACCGTAATGATTTCCATTGCTAATTACTAAAACAGGGGTGTTTACTGAAACAGCTATATGTACTGCACTGGTTTCATTGGAAACCATAAAGTTGCTGCTAGCTATAATTGAAATCAACTGATTTAATGTAGTTTTTCCACAGATATTGATTATACGTTCATTTGTTATAAAGTGTTTTTTTATTACTTCTCCATTCGATTTATCTTCTGGTCCACCGGCAATTAGAATATCAAAATCATAAAGCGCTAAAAGGCTCGAAATAAAATCTATCCATTTATCGACCGACCACCTTCTAAATGCTGCTCCTCCACCAATAAAAAGTGTCATATAATTATCAGATTGAATAGAATTGCCTTCGACATTTGATTTATTAATATACGGTTTGATAAGATCGATGGTATGCTCAATAAAGCCTTCCACAATCTGTTTATTCCTATTGAATTCAAAAATATCTTTGCTTTCAATGAATTTATTGTAGTGCTTATCACTTATTCTCTTTTGCCATCGCGTAGTATTAGCAAGGTCACCTTTACTGGTAATTTTATTCTCAGCCTTGATATATCTTGCTATCGTTTCTCCTACATAATAATCGCGCGAGTAGGTGGGGTGAAACAATAAACTATAGCTGGTATCTTGTATTTCCTTTAATACACGCTTTCTAAATAAAAAATCTTTTTGAAATTTAATAGGATTGACCCAGATAAAACGATCGATCCATTCATTGTCAAAATGCTCCGCAATACCTTTCCATACAGTGTTTCCAATGAGAGTGATAGCGTGATTTTTATATTTTTCTGATCGTGCAATTATTTCTATGAAATTTCTGAATAGGATATAATCTCCAATAGCGTCCATCCTTACGATGACTAATGAATTATTTTTTTTGTTGGAAGGAGAATTGTTTAACCCTAGATCGCGGATTAAATACCAGATATATTTAATGATATTTTTAATTGGATTCATAACTCTGCCATTCTTAGCGTATTTTACTTTGGAAAGTATTAAATAAAATTATTTATCAAAAGGGAATAAACTTCAATTTTCATTTCGAATGCTATCTGTCAAAAACTCCCAATTATCTGCATAAATTCCAAATATATAATCCATTTCATTTACTAAAACATAATTCTCATCTTTTCCCTCATCAAAATTTATATGATATGCGAAAGTTCTAATATTATTACTTCTTATTTGCTTAAGAAAGAACGGGTTATCAGAAATGTACCTGCGTGAAATCGCAATGTTCTTAATCCCAAGGGCAATCAATACATTGGCTTTTTGATCACCTAATTTTTCAATGACACTTTGCGATGGCATCGCCGATTTAATACCAGCATTAAGTCCTTCTTTTACTGCATCTAAAGAAAAAAGCTCCATAATAAGTCTCTTTTTATCAATAAATTCAATAGAAAAGGCTAAAGGCTCATTCACCTTGTCAGTTACTAAGTATGTATTTTCATGCTCTAGAAACCATTTATTAATGGCTTGCATACTCATAGGGCTGTACTTCCCATATATTTTATGACTTAGAAATTCACTTTCTGTAGGCGGTAAGCTCCCTTGATAATTCGTTATTTTTTTCCAATGTTCCCAATCATGGGCAGCTACAAATTTATTATCAGAGGTTTTAATTATATCTAATTCAAATAATTTAAAACCTTTATTAAAACTGTGATTCAATGCTTCGAGTGAATTTGTATAAGTATGACCATCAATACTTCCCGCTGCATGGGCTATAAAACGATTTTTATCGGTTTTGTATTCGTCTATCATTGCTGGATTTGTAGCAGTTAGAGGGGAGTTAACTTCCGTAGAACCCCCCTCATCTTCATTGATCCTTTCAAGTCCAGATGTATTTAAAGCAACGATAGCAGCTTTGTTCTCATTGATGAATTTTATTTTATCTCCTTTAATATTATCTGTTAAGAATGTAGCATTGTGGTTTACCGAAGCACCCGATAAAATAATATTTGGTAAATCAATTTGATAAATAGACTGTGAAGTGTCAATATCTAGGTTTTCATAGGAAGCGTTAGTAATTACGTATAAGCCTCTTGCTCCAGTCCCTTCAAAGATGGATGGATCTCCCATTTTTATATGATCCGGATAGATATATATGATCGTATTTTCCAAAACGCCCTCTTTTTCAAGAAATTCGATAAAATCACCTACCATTAGGTCAACTGCTGCTATCATAAACTCCATATCAGAATTTTTTGGAGAGATGGAGTCTTCCATTCTTTTATCATACATTCCATCAGGAAAATGGGTGGATAATGTAGATATAAAAAGAGTAAATGCTTTATTCTCGGCTTTTTTCGAAAGGACTTCAATTTTTGCTTCTTTAAAAAGGTCCTTATCATGGACTTCATTCTCTTCCGATAATTCATAATTGCCAATGAAATTTTGCTTATCTATTATCTTATTAAATTGATAGGTCCAAAGCATATCTTCCGTTCCCGAAAACGCTGCATCACCAATTAAGTAGGAAAGATCATAGCCCGCTTTTTTTAGTATATGTCCTATTCCTGTGATATGCGTATAATAAGTAGACTGAAAAATCGAATTTCCTTCAATGTTAAAATAGGATGGGAATCCGGTTAAACTAATATAAAGTGAGCCGCTGGTCCAACCACCTCCTGGGACTTCTTTCATATCAAAATAATTCCATTTTTTACTTAAAGAGAGGATATTAGGTGCAAGATGGGCTAGCTCACCTTTTAAAAAACCTTGTTCAAATGATTCCAGCGAAATGACAATGATATTTTTGCCTTTTTGAACTTTTAAATCTTTCGGGGTTACATAATTCTTCAATTTTAAATTATCTAAAGCAACTTTAAATTCAATATCCTCAACATTAACAATTTTAATGATATCGTAAGCGCTATTGATAACACCATTGTTAAAGCTCATGGTAGTTAAGCTTATTACAATAATTAAATAACGAAATGCTTTTTTATGGAGAAATTTTACATTTTTAATCTTGTCGTTTAAATAGTAGATCAAATAAGTGAAACCGATAAGTGCGAGCACGACCAGTACTATTTGTACTACAAAGAAATCCATCATAGAAGTAAGGTCTCTATAATTAAAATGGAGGTAAAACTTGTAATCAATAAATGACCCGGTTATGTAGATTGATCCAAACTCTAAGACAATAAAAAAGGCGAATAAAAAGGATAATAACCATTGGAGGAAAGGAGATTTTATAAAGGATACAACTGCAATAGCTAATACGAAAAATAAAAGAGTATTAATTATTAAAAATGGCATAGATAAATAAAGAGTCAATTTTTTGATACAAATTAAAGCCTTTTCTTCGCAAGAATAGTTAGTTAGTAAAATTGACGCTTTAAGAATTAAAGCGTGATACCTTTTGTTAGCTACTTAGAATTGCTATATCTTAAGTACTTTTGTGGTAAAATTATGAGTTACTCACCTCTTATTAGTATTGTCACCATTGTTTATAACGACCTTAAAGGCTTGAAAACAACTTTTGAGAGTGTTGTAGATCAGCGCTACGAAAACAAAGAATACATCATTATCGATGGAGCTTCTTCAGACGGAAGTGTGGAGTTTATTAAGGAAAATAAAGAATCGTTGTCTTACTGGGTTTCTGAACAGGATAAGGGTATTGCAGATGCATTTAACAAAGGAGTGCAGGCAGCAAAGGGAGATTGGATCGTTCTACTCAATGCAGCGGATTACTTTCAGGATGAGGAAGCCATTAACAAAATGTTGCCACATTTGGAAGCCAATCAAAACGCAGATATTGTTTATGGTAGACTTACTGAAGTGGATGAAAATGGCCGAATTGGAAAAAGCTTTGGGAAAAAGTTTGATAAGAAAATATTTGAAAGAGAATGCACAATAATTCATCCCGCTACATTTCATAATAAGAACTTTTTTAAGGAAAACGGATTGTTTAATTTGGATTTTAAAATAGCGATGGACTATGAGATCTTTCTTCGAAAGAGAGACCTGAAGGCAGTATTTGCTGATGAGTTGATAAGCTATATGGAAACCGGAGGATTAAGTCAGCTGGATCCAGCACCTTCCTATAAAGAAGTAAATAAAGCTAAGCAAATGCATCTGAACAAGAGTAATACCCAACTTGCATTTGATTATTATGAAAATATGCTTCGTTATCGTTTATCAAAATTAAAACAAGGCCTTTTATCCTGATCTTATGAGAGTTCTCTTTATATCTCGTCCTACTTTATTGAGTGCCCCAGGCGGGGATAGTATTCAAATGCAAAAGACGAAAGAGTATTTAGAAAAGGACTTTGAAATCGTTGTAGATATTTGGGATGGAAGTGAGACTGTAGATTATAATAGCTACGATTTACTTCATTTTTTTAACCTTATTCGGCCAAACAATATTCTTAAACATATAAAGACAGGCATTCCCTACGTCGTATCTCCGATTTATGTTGATTATAGTGAATTTGATAAAAAAGTAAGAGGTGGTTATGCAGCTAAAATAGCTCGGATCTTTGGTAAAAA
>JAUVAY010000119.1 GCA_030591505.1 Flavobacteriales bacterium
GAACTACATAATGAATTGGTTGAAAAAGCAGCCGAGAATGATGATAGTTTGATGGAACTTTATTTTGATAAAGGAACCTTAAGTGAAGATGAAATGCGTGAAGGGTTGAAAAAAGGAATGCTTAATCATGACGTATTCCCTGTATTCTGCTTATCAGCATTAAATGATATGGGAAGTGGTAGAATGATGGGTTTTATTGATAATGTAGCACCTTCGGCTGTTGATCTATGGCCTGAGAAAAATTCGAAAGGAGAAGATGTAAAATGTGATCCTAAAGGACCTGAGATATTATTTGTCTTCAAAACAATATTTGAAGAAAACCTTGGTAAATTATCTTTCTTTAAGGTGATGTCAGGAGAGGTGAAGCAAGGAGATGTGTTAACAAATTACCAATCAGGTGAAGTAGAGCATTTGAATCAGTTGTTTATTATGGATGGGAAGAAAAGAACGCCCATCGAAAAATTAAGCGCTGGTGATATTGGAGCTACATTAAAATTAAAAGGGACGAATACTAATCAAACATTAGGACTTAAAGGTTCTGAAATTGAAATTGAACCTACTCATTATCCATCATCCAGAATTCGAACAGCTTTGGTTGCATTAACTAAATCAGACGATGAAAAGTTAGGTGAAGTATTGAGGAAAATTCAAGCCGAAGACCCAACGGTAGAAGTTGAACATTCTAAAGAATTGCATCAATTGATCATTTCTTGTCAGGGAGCGCTTCAACTCAATCTAATAAAATGGGCATTGGAAAATCGCTACGGACTTAAAGTAGAATATCAAAAACCGAAGATCCCGTATCGCGAAACAATTCGAAAGTCGGCTGATACGACCTATCGACATAAAAAACAATCGGGAGGTTCTGGTCAATTTGGTGAAGTTTCAATGCGTATCGAACCTTATTACGAAGGGATGCCTGATCCAACTGGAGTGAGTATACGAGGCCGTGATTTGATCGACCTTAGTTGGGGTGGTAAACTCGAATATATTAACTGTATTGTTGGTGGTGCGATCGATGTTCGATTCTTGCCTGCCATTCTAAAAGGTGTTATCGAAAAAATGGAGGTAGGACCACTAACCGGTTCTTATGTTAGAGATGTACGTGTAGTCATTTACGATGGTAAAATGCATGCGGTAGATTCTAATGAGATCTCATTTAAACTCGCAGGAATAAATGCGTTTAAAGAGAACTTTTTAAATGCTTCTCCACAGTTACTCGAACCTATCAATGAATTGGAAGTGATGGTGCCTGAGGAATTGATGGGTGATGTGATGACAGACCTTCAATCGCGAAGATCCATTATTATGGGAATCGATAGTAAAGGACAATATCAGGTGATAAAAACAAAAACTCCGTTATCTGAGTTGGATAAATACTCTACTGCTTTGCGTTCCATTACGCACGGACGAGCTAATTTTTCCAGTAAACATGCTGAATATTCAATTGTTCCTAATGATATTATGAAACAATTAGTTAAAGAATATAAAGAGGAAGAAGAAGCGGTTTAGAGCTATATAATTAAATCAATGGGGCATTCTTTTATTAGGATGCCCTTTTTTATTTTTTCAATCCTGGTACTTCGCGCTAGACGCAATTAAAGAAATAGAATAATTAGTTTACTTAGTATATGAGGAGGTTGATTAATACACTTATTTTTGAATTATGGAATACTCAGGGAATATCCGAAAAATGCGGGCTAGCTTAGATGAAAATGGAAATGTACACTACCGAATGGTGCTGTACGATAATACTGAGCCTGGTGTTGAAGTGAGTTTAAATGAGTTGATAGGAGAGGAGATCGAAATTCGATTCGAAGATCAGATCAACTGTGTAGTTACCGGAAAGAAGATTCGTAAAGCCTATGGAGAAGGTATGTCATGGGATGCATTTAAAGATTCTCCATATGCAGTAGAGAGTATTATTCGACCAGAGCTTAGTCAGGCGCATTTAGGAATAGGATTACGCGACTTAGAATGGGAGATAAAAAATCATGTTACACCACATATTACCTACCTTTCATTAACGAGCGGGATTAAAGTTGGGGTTACGAGAAAAACACAAATTCCTACACGATGGATAGATCAAGGGGCAGTGGAAGCCATCGTTTTGGCTGAAACACCTTATCGTCAAGCCGCAGGACTAATAGAAGTTGCTCTAAAAGGCTTTGTGGCTGATAAAACGAATTGGAGAAACATGTTGAAAAATGTTCTTACCCATTCTGAAGGCTTAGTGGAAGCCAAAAAAAGCGTTCTTGATAAAATTCCTGAAGAGCTTAAAGAATTTATCTCACCAGATGATACGATCACAAAAATAAATTTCCCGGTAATTTCTTATCCAGAGAAAGTTAAGTCCCTTAAACTGGATAAAGAAGCATTAATTGTAAAGCGATTAATGGGTATTAAAGGGCAATATTTACTATTTGACGATGATACTGTTATTAATATCCGCTCTCATTCAGGATATAAAATAACGATCAATAACTAGTTAAAGGCAACATAATCAGGTCATTTACGTAAGCTGTAAGACAGATGTTTAACCATTGTTGTTAATAAGCAATTTCAATGGTGGTGAAATGTGTGTTTTTATAATTGATATTTACACGTATCCAGAGCCTTAACCTCTCTGTATGCGCCGTTAACCTTAGTACTGTGAAGTCATTTAACCATTTATATAAGGATGAAAATTCTTTAGACAAGTTTTCTGCTTTCCATAAAAAGGAAATTTCAGCAGCTGAAGATGTATTGATTACTCTTTACTCAGGACAGCTTGATGTAAATAGGAATCAAAAGGTACTTGATGAGTTACGAAAATATTTTCCAAGTGCTACAGTTACAGGGGCCACTACAGCGGGTGAGATTTATGGTAAATCGGTTAAAAAGGAAGAGATTCTAATTACGCTGCATATATTCAAGGCTACTAAAATTCAACAACAGTACATTTCGAATAAACCTATTGATGAAATGGCTAGTGAGATCACTTCATTGGTAAAGGAAAATACGAAAGGAATATTGATTTTTGCAGTCACCGTTAGTGATTATTTTGATATTGAAATGTTGTTGGAACTCACTTATGGTAGTATTCCTAAAATTCCTGTATTTGGTGGTTCGGCTGCCGAAAATGGAACGTTTACAAAACAGTTTTGTTTCTTAGGTAAAGAAATTTACGATAGTGGTCTAACAATGATCACATTTGAAAGTGATGTGCTGAATATTCAAACCGATTATAGTTTTAACTGGATGCCAGTTGGTAGGGAATTTACTATAACAGAAGTTGAAAATAACATTGTAAAAACAATAGATCACAAACCAGCTGTACAGGTGATTAAGGAAAACCTGGGATCTGATTCCATGTCTTTATTACCTAGTCTAGGCTTAGAATTCCCCTTTGTATTTAAACGAAGAGGTACACTTATTGCCCGTGTGATGCTTTCTTTTGATGGTGATAACGTTGTTCTGGCGGCTCCCGTTGAAAAAGGGGCAGTGTTTCAGTTTAGTTTTGGTTCACGGAAAAATGCAATAGAATATTCTCTTCAGTTATCAGAAAAATATGCCGAACTGAATTTTGAATCGATCATGGCTTTTTCGTGTGTAGCCAGATTGAGTTTCTTACAAAGCGATGCCCAAAAAGAGCTTTCTAATCTAAGTGAAAGCGCAAATATTTCAGGATTTTTTACCTATGGTGAAATTTACCATTCGGAGAAGGCTAATTACTACCTGAATGAAACATTAACACTTGCTTTTTTTAGTGAAAATATGAATGCAAGTTTACCTGATATGCCTATTGTGAAGAAGGAAAAAACAATAAAGAGGAATCAGGAAGATGCGCGTTTGAAAATTCTAACTCACCTTGTTTCTAAAGTGACCAATGATCTGGAAGACAAAAATATAGAGCTAAGAAAGAGCAATGATACCTTGAGAGAGTATAGCAATATGATCGATGAGAGAAATGGCGAGATAAGTCAAAGTTTACGCTATGCCAGTAAATTGCAAAACTCTATTGTATTTCAAGATGATGGATTTTCAAAAGCTTTCGACGATCATTTCATTTTTTTCAAGCCAAAAGAACAAGTGAGTGGAGATTTTTATTTTCTTCGAGACATAGGAGATAAAATTGTGCTTGCAGTAGCTGATGGTACCGGACATGGAGTTCCTGGAGCCTTTATCAGTATCTTGGGTGTGCAGATCATGCATGCGATAACTCGAAAGATGAAGTCAGGTAGGGTGGAGCTGAATGCAGGTGATTTTTTAAACTCTCTTCGGGAAAAAATGAAAAGAATTCTTGAGAGAAACCAAATCAGTAAATTCAGTACTGATGGACTGGATATTTCTCTTTTGATCATTGATAAAAAGACGCGACAAATAGATTTTTCAGGTGCTAATCAAAGTATAATCATCTATACGAATGACGAAATGATTCAATTAAAAGGAGATCGTATGCCTATTGGGGCTTTTGTACAAGAGACCAGTTTTTCCAATACATCATTATTACTTGAAGGAGAGGCAAAGGTATTTATGTATACTGATGGCTTTGCGGATCAGTTTGGAGGCGAAAATGGGAAAAAGATCAATAGCCTTAAACTTCGTAATTTGATAAAAGATCATTCTTCATTACCTTTTGATGATATAAAGGAAAAATTTGAAAATTATTTTCAAGATTGGAAGGGAGATTGGGAGCAAACAGATGATGTTTTGATTTTAGGTTATAACTTATAAAAAAAAGCCATTCCGACCCGAATATTCGTGAACCAGAATGACTTCTTAATCAACCAAACAACTACATAAGATGAATTCTTAAAGATTTAGAATTCTGATCTAACGTACCCTACAAAGGTGATAAGCTTAATACTATTATTTTATGCGTTGAATCATATTGCAAAAAAAAACCGCTACTGTATCAGTAGCGGTTCAATATTATAGAATAAGCTTAATGATTTAGCATCACAGGCATTACTAGCATAAGTACATCTTCATTGTCGTCAGATTTTTCTCCCGGTAATAAGATACCCGCTCTATTTGGAGCGCTCATCTCTAAAATCACCTCTTCACTTTCAAGATTAGATAACATCTCTACAAGAAAACGAGAGTTAAAACCTATTTCCATATCATCACCAATATATTGACATGTAAGTCTTTCTTTTGCAGCGTTTGAAAAATCAAGATCCTCAGCGGAAAGCGTAAGTTCAGACCCACTCATTTTTAATCGTACTTGATGAGTAGATTTATTCGAGAAAATAGAAACTCTTTTTAATGAATTCATAAAGTCGACACGACTGATTGTCATTTTATACGGATTATCAGCT
Organism: Flavobacteriales bacterium; assembly: GCA_030591505.1. Taxonomy (GTDB): domain Bacteria; phylum Bacteroidota; class Bacteroidia; order Flavobacteriales_D; family JAHECK01; genus JAHECK01. The sequence continues at coordinate 5,304 of JAUVAY010000119.1, forward strand.
GGAATTACCGCATCATAATTTGGGTATTTTCCTTCAATTAATCGACTAACAACAGTAATATCCTCGTATGAGAATCGAACATTCGTTTCGTTGTATTCAACTTTTACTTCTTCATCGCTTCCTGAAAGAACATTTTTAAAAAGGTTTAATGGCTTCTTTGGAATAATGAAACCGGCATCCCCTTCTGTTTTAAGATCTTTTCTTGTAAAACGAACAAGTTTATGAGCATCAGTAGCTACTAAACGAACGTCTCCTCCGCTTAATTCAAAAAATATTCCTGACATCACTGGTCGTAAATCATCGTTTCCTGAAGCAAAAACAGTTTTGTTAATACCGTTCGCAAGAATAGCTCCTTTTACCATGAAAGAAGAAGCTACTTCCAATTCAGGTAATTTAGGGAACTCGTCACCATTATATCCTGTAAACTGATAATTTCCTTCGCCAGCAGATATTTCTACTCCAAAGTTCTGAACGTTGATCGTAAAGGTAAGCGGTTGTTCAGGAAAGGATTTCAGCGTATCCATTAATAATTTCGCTGGTATCGCAATAGATACATCATCCTTCGACTCCACTTCTAAATGAGTAGTAATGGTAGTTTCAAGGTCGGAAGCTGAAACGGTTAATGTTTTGTCCTTTATTTCGAATAAAAAATTATCGAGAATAGGTAAAGTATTAGAGCTGTTAAGCACTCCACTTACAAGCTGTAATCGCTTTAAAAGTATTTGTGAAGAGATAATGAATTTCATCGGTATATTCAATTTATCGTTTGTAATTTACAAATATAGTTTTTAGCGCTTTTATATTGATAGTCAAAAGCATTTTATTGCGCATTAAATATTCTTAAGGGTACAAGTAAAGGATCCCATTGTAATTTTTGACCAATCGCGAGTTCATTTGACTCGGTCAAAATGTAAAATCGTTCAGGGTCAATATTGTCATATTGTTCGTCTCTTAAAAAAGGATCAATAAATCCTTTAGTGTATAAGGTCACCTCGGTTTTTTCATTTTTTCGGTTTGTTACACTAATAATCGCTCTAGGAGAAGTTTGATTTAAAAGAGAATCCCGCTGAGCATCAGTTAATCGATTATTATATGTTTCCAAATAGATCTCTTTATACAGAAGCATGTAATTTTTGAGCGCTAGAGTATCGAATCGAGAAAAAGAGTTGCCGTCTTTTCCTTTTAAACGAATATCATTTTTCCCTTTCCAATCGATGGAAAATGACTCTTTCGGGAAATCAGGGAATTCTACAGTAATGTTGGAGATTTTCATTTCAGGATAATAAAATACTTCAGGGCTTCTCCATTCATCTTCATTGCAGATCATTCTGGGGCGAAGAAAACCATAAAATCCTTTTTCCTTTATAATAAAGGGTTCCTTGGACTTACCTTCTCCAGGTAATTCTAATAATGCATAATTCCCGTAATGATCTTGTGTAGCATAACCGAAATAGTAGATCTTAGTTGGTTTTTTTCCACCTTGATAAACTTCCAGTTTTATTGGTTTTGTTGCTATCTGTTTTATTATAGCTGGTATAGCTTCTGTTGGAACGGTACTTTTAACTTCCATGTTTTTTAATCCCCTAAGAATTAAAAACACATTTTGTTGTCTTGCCTTATATTTACCATTGACCATCCACGTGCCATCAGGCATTTTTTTAAGCAGACTATGGTTTCCATCATTATCAGCAAGAAAAAGTTGAGTGATCGAAGAAGTGTCTTCAATCGCAAACTCGTTCAAGGCCCGTGTTGATACGCCAGATTTACCCGTGTTAAACAGATAATATGCTACTGCAGCGAGTAGTAATAAAACAATAAGGCTTAATCCATTTTTCTTCATGTTTTATATTTCTTTTTACGATACCAATTCATTCCTATACCTAATATGATAATAATTAAAATAGGAATGAGGAGATTTATAAGCTGCCAGAAAGCATATTCTTTTTTTACTTTATCACTGTTTAACTGACGAAGTGTAATGGTTTTTGATCGGATTGATATCAACTGCTGATCTGCCAATAAAAAGTTGACAGCGTTCATTAGGAAATCTTTATTTCCATAAACGATCCGCCCTGCATTTTTATCGTAACCCAATGGATAGAAACGATTTTTAGCTTCGTTTACCGGATTGCGAATAATATCTCCATCACTAATAACGATCATCTGAGTAGCTTCACTTTTCTCTCTAAAATCGATTACTTCAGCATCACGAATGTTAGGAGCTAAAGAAAATTTAAAAAAGGATTCGAATTCTCCCTGCAATAACATGGCAACAGGACGATAAGGTTCAGCATTCATTGTAAAGTCCATCGGACTATTAACAATGGCTAAATTTACTCTTGCAGGTGCTTTGTAGGTTCGTGTTAAGGGAGAACTTTCCAGTAATACGGTCTTTTCTATGGATGCATCACCTACGCCATCAATTGAGCTGGTAAACTGACTTAAAATAGGGTCAACATTGCTTACGATAGGGTGGGGCGATGTTGGGATAAGAATCGGATAGAAATACCATGGGAACATTTTCATTTGAGCCTGATCGCCAAAATTACCTACGTTGAGCATGATAGGTGCACAGGTTTTATCTAAGATCAAGTCTTTATTGATCCGCGCTCCGTAAGTGAATAGCATATCTTCAAGACGCAATTTATTTGGCAGAGCAATACTTTGTTGGGCAGCGCGTAGACTATCCATTTCTGCATTTACTCCATCGATCAGCCAAATCACCTTTCCACCTCGCATAATAAACTGATCAAGAATAAATCGATCTTTATCTGAGTACTCTAATCGTGGTTTAGCTACAATTAATAGGTCGTAGCGATTTTGACGGTAGCTTTTATTATCGATAACATTTGATAATGAATTTATATCATCATTAATTATAACTCGACTAACAGTATAATGTTCTCGGAGTGATTCTGTAATGTCCTGTACTTCTATCCCACTTAACTCGCCATGACCTTCAATAAAAGCAAGATTGAGTTTCTTATCGACCAATAATTTTCTAATAGCGCTCGAAAATTCATATTCAAGGTTATTTACCGACTGATTGATCATTACCGCATTGGGCAGACGTTCTCGACTTTTTAATAGCTGTACCGGAATTTCTTTTTCACCTAATGAAACGAGAGCTCCAGGAAAAATGATCTTTTCTTGAAGTCCATCACTGGTTTCAATTGGTAAGTTGGTATAGATCAATCCTGAACTAACAAGGTCTCCATAAAATTTTTCTCTTTCTTTTTTATCGTTGTTTTCAGAAGGGTTTATAAATACGAATTCCAGCTTATCATTACTATAGGATCGTAATTCTTCCAATAATTCTTTTGTTGCGTTTTCCAGCCTTTTAAAATCGGCCGGATAATCACCTTTTAGATATACACGAACAAGCACTTTATCTTCAAGTCCTTCCATCAAATCGATGGTGGCAGGTGTTAAAGAGTATCTTTTTTCTGAAGTAAGATCTAATCTTACAAAGCTCACTGACGTGATGTATGCAGCAAGGAAAATAATGCCCAAGTGGATAAAATACTGCGATATGCTTTTTTTCTTCATCGTACTCATACTACCACATTCTGCTTTTGATGACCAGTTTAGTACTCAGAAAAAACACAAGAATCAATGTGATAAAATAAACAAGATCGCGAGAGTCGATCACACCACGGCTTAATGACAAGTAGTGTGCATTGATTCCGATGTTGATCAGCATAGAATCAAAAGAACCGAAGAGTTTAAAAGAACCAATGGATTCGAATCCGATAAAGAAGAAAAAAGAGAGGAAAGTAGCGAGGATAAAGGCAACGATCTGATTGCTGGTAATGGACGAGCTAAAGATCCCAATTGCAAGGAATGAAGCGCTTAAAAGAAGAAGCCCGATATAAGAACCCCATGTTCCACCCATATCGATATTCCCAACAGGATTACCTAAAAACCAAATAGAAATAACATAAACAAGTGTAGGGATCAACGTGATAATAACCAGGATAAAACCAGCAAAGAATTTCCCTAAAATAAGTTGATTTAAACTCAGTGGTTTCGTTAATAAAAGTTCGAGTGTACTCGTTTTCTTTTCTTCAGCAAATGAACGCATCGTGATTGCGGGGATCAGGAAAAGGAATACCCATGGTGCGATATAGAAAAAAGAGGAAAGGTCGGAATAGCCAGAAGCCAAGACATTAGTATCTCCTTCAAATACCCATAGGAACAAACCGGAAAGCAGTAGGAAAACCACCATTACTACATATCCGATAAGTGAAGAAAGAAAAGCATTGATCTCTTTGATCAATAAAGGCCCCATACGTTAATTTTCCCCAAAA
>JAUVAY010000153.1 GCA_030591505.1 Flavobacteriales bacterium
ATAGTTTATAATACAAGAAAAACATAGTAAGCATTTCGATTTAGGTTAGCACAAACCGCTTGCTATACTAAGCAGTCCTTCGGGGCTGCTTTTTTATATCTTTGTAAAAATCAAAACATCTAATGGCAAAAAAGAAAAGTCAAGAAAGACTTAAGAATAAAATAGCAAGGTCTTTACGCAAGATTTTTCAGAATAGCGGCAGTAGAAAGCTTAATTACAAACAAATTTCGGCTAAACTACAGCTAAACAAACCACATGAAAGAATGTTGGTTTCGTCTGTTCTTAATGAATTTAAAGAAAAAGGAATTATTAACGAACCTGAAAAAGGAAAGTTCAGACTAATCCCTAAAGAGAGTGTTACTATCGAAGGAAAGATTGAAATTACTAGAAGAGGAGCGGGTTATGTATCAAGTGAATTATTTGAAAATGATATTTACATTCCTGCAAAACTCACAGGAAACTCGTTTAATGGAGACCAAGTAATTGTTGAGGTTGACCCTAATGAGAAGAAAGTACAAGGAAAAGTTATTGAAGTAACAAAACACAATAGAGATACTTTTGTTGGCACAATAGAAATAGGAAAAAACCATGCATTTGTAGTAGCTGATGACACTAAGATTCATGTTGATTTTTATGTTCCTTTAGATTTGATCAAAGGTGCAAAAGACGGAGAAAAAGTAATTGTACGAATTTCTGACTGGCCTGAAAAAGCGAAAAGTCCCTTTGCTAAGGTACTTAATGTATTAGGGCCATCTGGAGATCATAATGTTGAAATGCATGCGATTTTATTTGAATATGGACTGCCTTTTAAATTTCCAAAAGAAGTAAGTGAGGCCGCTTCAAGTATAGCAGAAGGAATTACCCAAAATGAAATAAACAAAAGAAAAGATTTTAGAGATAAAACCACTTTTACAATTGATCCGGATGATGCTAAAGATTTTGATGACGCATTGTCTATAGAATTTTTAGAAAAAGACAGGTATAGAATTGGAGTGCATATTGCCGATGTGTCGCATTATGTTACACCAGGGTCCATTATTGATAGTGAAGCAAAAGAAAGAAGCACATCTGTTTACCTTGTAGATAGGGTAGTGCCAATGCTTCCTGAAATCTTATCTAATGTAATTTGTTCATTAAGACCCAATGAAGACAAGCTTACTTTTTCCGTTGTTTTCGATATTAATTCAAAAGCGGAGATAAAAAATGTTTGGATCGGTAAAACGATTATTCATTCTGACCGGCGTTTTACCTATGAGCAAGCACAAGAGATAATTGAAGGTAAAGAAGGTGACTTTAAAAAGGAAATTCTCACCCTTGATGGCTTAGCAAAACAATTGAGAGAGGATAGGTTTAGTAGCGGAGCTATTGCTTTTGGAGGTAGCGAAGTTCGATTTGACCTCGATGAAGAAGGCACTCCTATTGGAATTAAGAAAAAGGAGATGAAAGATGCCAATCATCTTATCGAAGAGTTTATGCTTTTGGCTAATAAAAAAGTAGCCGAATTTATTGGGAAGGTAGAAAAAGGAAAAGAAGCTCGCCCATTTGTATACCGCGTACATGACGAACCTGACCCGGCTAAAACAGAGCTGTTGTTTTCATTTGTATCAAAATTTGGCTATCAGGTTAATAAGAAAAAGAACACACCATTTGCAATTAATGCCCTCCTCGAATCAGCAAAAGATCAACCCGAAGAGGATATAATTAAAACGATGGCAATTCGAAGTATGGCAAAAGCTATTTATGATACAGATAATGTTGGGCATTATGGGCTTGCATTTCAACACTATACACATTTTACCTCACCCATTCGACGATACCCGGATTTGATCGTTCATCGTTTAATCGAATTTTATAAGCATAATTCAAAAGCCTATAATATTAATGATCTCAACGATATTTGTCAGCACGCCTCAAACAATGAAAAGAGGGCCACAGAAGCCGAAAGAGCCTCTATTAAATACAAGCAGGTTGAATACTTAAGCAAGAGAATAGGTGAAGAATTTGAAGGTATGATATCAGGCCTAACCAACTGGGGAATGTATATTGAAATATTGGATGGTTTGTGTGAAGGAATGGTTGCGATTAATAACCTGAAAGACGATTATTATTATTTTGATGATGAGAAATTTGTTATCATAGGGCGAAAACACGGACATGAATATAACCTCGGAGACACGATCTCTGTGAAGGTGCTCAGCACGGATATTTACCGTAGACAAATAGATTTTGACATAATAGAGTAATTAATTAGCAGTTTGAAATATTATTTTAACTAAAATGACGTTATCCTTCAACTATATGCAAGAAAGAAAATGAAGAACCGACTGCTTTTAATTTTATTAATTCTCCCTCTTACACTTAAGTCACAACTAACAGCAATAGGTGAGTGGACTTATCATTTTTCATTTACTTCAGCATACAATATTGCACAAAACGATGAAAAGGTATTTGTATCAAGTAATTCATCAGTTTATACGATTGATAAATCTAATCTAGGAACACTCGACTTCAGTAAGTTGGACGCACTTAGCGATGTCGGAATTACTTGTGTTACTTATAATGAAGATGATGATTATCTTTTTGTCGGCTATCTGAACGGGAATATCGATTTGATTCGAGATGGATTTACTTATAACCTAAATGATATTAAACGATCCAATAATATTGTTACATCGAAAAAGATAAACCACGCTTATTTTTATGGTAATAATGTTTTTGTTTCAACAGGATTTGGTATAGTAATAATTGATCTGAATAAATTAGAGGTTAAAGAGACGGCATACCTCGGAGAAGATGGCTCAGAAACACCTGTTTATAGCACCCTTATCGATAGCGACACCCTATATGCCGCATCGGAAAGCGGGTTGTTTCGTATTGATATTAACAACCCTTTTATTGCTAATTATGAGTTTTGGATTCGAGAAGATAACTTTCCAAATGGCCAACAAAATGGTCCGATCAATCAACTGACAAAATTTGAAGACAAGCTCTTTGTTAATTATCGAAATGATAGCGCAGGAAATAACGATATTATCTATAGAGGAGATGATACCGCCTGGGTTTCAATTGTAGATAATCAAACAGTACTTCGCTTAAAAGGAAGCCCTCTAGGATTATTAATGGTTGGAACCAATGCGGTTCAGCTAAAAAAATCAAACGGAAACAATATCCATGGATTTTATACCTACGAAGGGGTATATCCAAAGCCTCAGGATGCAGTTATCGATGCAGACAGCAACATTTGGATACCGAACCTTCATTATGGAGTTATTATTGACCGGTGGGATAGCTCGGAGAATGTAATGATTAACGGCCCTTATAAAAATTTAGCATGGAATATGAGTTTGTATTATAATCATTTATGGGTTGCTGGAGGAAAGCTTAGTACGTCATTTGGAAAAACATATAGCATAGATGGAACCTATCATTATATAAACGGGAAGTGGACTAATATTAACAAAACAAATTCTGCGATTATCAAAGAAAACAGTTTTAATGATGTGATTACCGTTGCTAATGACCCTAATGACCCGGCTCATGCTTATATAGGTTCTTATGGCAAAGGACTTATAGAGATCAAAGGAGATACAGTTGCTAATCTTTGGGACTACGAAAACATGTCGGAACACTCTCTGAATGTTGGTGACTATGGTGCTGACACTACCTTTATTGGAGTTTCCGGGCTAAGTTTTGACCTCAATGGTAATCTTTGGATCGTTAACCCACTAAACACAGAACCCCTTTCGGTTAAAACAGCAGACGGATCGTGGAAAAATTTCTCCTTTGGCAATGAACTAAGCGGAAACTTGAAACTTTCAGATATCGTTCCGTCTTTTAAGAGCAATCAAAAGTGGATTATTCGTGTTAGAAATGGGATTTTAGTTTTCGATGATGGAGGAACGCCCTTAGATTCGAATGATGACCTGGCTAAATCACTATCTGATAGTCCAGGAACAGGAAATCTTCCCTCATTACATGTTAGTGCTATTGCCGAAGATCTTGATGGTGAAATTTGGGTGGGTACCGAAAAAGGACCAGCTGTATTTTATTCACCCTCCAGTGTCTTTTCAGGAAATAATTTCGATTGTCGACAAATATTAATTGAACAGGACGGAAATGTTCAAATACTATTAGAAACGGAGGCAATTAAGGCAATTGCAATTGATGGTGGAAATAGAAAATGGCTCGGAACAGGAAGTAATGGAGTGTTTTTAGTTTCGCCAGATGGTACAGAAACTATTTATCACTTTACAACAGATAATAGTCCCTTATTGAGCAACAATATTTACTCTATTGTGTTAGACCACTTGAGCGGTGAGGTTTTTATTGGTACAGAATTAGGCATTTGTTCTTTTCGTTCTGATGCCATTGCACCCTTTAATCCTGTAGAAGAATTATTAGTATACCCGAACCCCGTTAGACAAGATTACTTTGGACCTATTGCAATTAGTGGAATGGCTTCAAATTCTTCTGTTAAGATCACCGACTCGAAAGGAAACGCTGTAAACCAATTGATATCTGAAGGAGGTCAAGCAATTTGGGACGGAACAGATTATAACGGTGAGCGCGTAAGCACAGGAGTTTATTTTATTTTCGCAAGTGATCAAGACGGACAAGAGAAGGCAAGCGGAAAAGTTCTAATTATTAAATAATGCTTCAAAGTACCAGGGCAGTAGTAATTCATACTTTTCCTTATTCCGATACGAGTGTAATATTACGGGCCTATACCGAAAAACTCGGCTTTGCTTCATTTCTACTTAAAGGCTTTAAAAAAAATAAAAAGCAAAAAGCATTATTACATTCTTTAGCGATAGTTGAAATTAGTTTTCTTGAAAAAAGCAGCTCTACTTTACACTTTTCACGAGGTATAAACACCCAGAACCCCCATACAAACTTATTGTTAGACCCGCTCAAATCAGGTGTGGCTATGTTTATCGCCGAATGGCTGAGCCATACTGTAAAGGAAGATGAAGAAGGGGATGTTCGGTTTTTTTCCTGGTTAATAGAAGCGATTGAAATACTCAATACTAGCGAATTGATCGCCAATTTTCATTTATGGTTCTTAATAGAATTAAGCAGGTTTATGGGCTTTGGACCCCAAGGAGAAAGAACGATAAAAACACCTCTTTTTTCCTTAGCAGAAGGTTCCTTTACACCACGAGGATCGATGGCGGAAAATTTAAATGAGAATGAATCAATATTAATTGATCAATTAATAAAACGAAACTATATTCAAATTACAGACCTTTCGATAAATAAAAGAGAACGCGCTAATTTGCTTTATCTGTTTCATGTATATTTCCAACTCCATCTTGATAAGGAGTTTAAACTTAAATCACTGGAGATTTTAAAACAACTATACGATTAGGAAATGGTAAAATACCGAAAACTTAACCAAGACGAACTCGAAGAGCTTAAGGATGATTTTATCAAGTTTTTAGCATCTCAATCTATCGCATCCGAAGATTGGGAAGCGTGGAAAACGACTGATAAAGAAAAGGTAAATGAATTATTAGATCTGTTTTCAGACATCGTTTTGGAAAAGGTACTCGCGGATGTAAAATTCCTTGAAATGCTTTCTTCAAATGAGATAAAGATTTTTTCAATGCATAAAGAGGACGCAAGAATGGTGGGTATTAGGATAAATAGCGATGAAATCGATCTAAGAAAAGAGGAGGATTTAAACACTTACTTTAGTAGTAATGAAAAAGTAAAGCGTTATAACTCAGAGGTTTTTCAGTTGGAAAAGAAGTATACTAAAGTAAAGACAGAAGAGGTTTTTTTTCTACTAGAAAATGGAGCTGCAATAACAAATGAAACCCTTTTTAGTAGTATTGATGCTTTATTAAAGAAAGGATAATAACCCTTAACATGTTTAAAGATCTAAAAGTAATTGAATTAGCAAGCGTTTTAGCGGGTCCTGCAGTGGGAATGTTTTTTTCAGAGTTGGGGGCAGAAGTGGTAAAAGTGGAAAACAAAAAGACCGGTGGAGATATGACGCGTAAATGGAAGCTCCCGGAGGAATCTAATGAAAGTGATGTTTCAGCCTATTTTTCTTCTGTTAACTATCACAAAAAGTACATTCGAAAGGACTTTTCGGTAGCTGTGGATGTTGAAGAGATTCATGAACTTGTAAGGAATGCAGACATCGTGATTGCCAATTTTAAAAAAGGGAGTGGAGAGAAATTAGCGATGGATCACAAAACACTTTTAGCAATAAACACCAGATTAATTTATGCTCAGGTGGAAGGCTTTAGTTCTGAACCTAAAAAAGTGGCCTTTGATGTTGTACTGC
>JAUVAY010000116.1 GCA_030591505.1 Flavobacteriales bacterium
CTGTGTCTCGTGCATTACGGGAAAAGAATATCATTTTAAAACCCTTTGTGATCGGAATTGGGATTGATGAAGACATGATAGCCTCTCTCCAATGCATTGGTAATTTTTATGATGCCTCAAGTGAAGAAAATTTCGAACAGGTCTTGAATATTGTGATCACCCAAGCCTTAAACAGCACTACTGCTCAAATAAACCTTCTTAACGTTAACGATGTTCCTTTAGAGACCAACGTTCCCATCACTATTTATGATAATAGAACAGGTGAGATCCTATATGATTTTGTACATACTTTAAATCATGCAGGGAACCCCGACACTCTTTATCTCGATCCTATTTACACATACGATGTAGTGTCTCATACCCTTCCTTCTGTTAGTAATGAAGGCATTAAAATAACGCCCGGAAATCATAATGTGATCCCTTTAAAAACGCCGCAAGGTAAGCTGATGATTAAGATGAATGGGAGAATAAACGACACAAAAGGAATAAAAGCAATTGTGAGACAAGAAGGTAAAATGGAAACGATTTTCGCTCAGGACATAAATCATCAAATCAGTTATTTGGTAGGGAGCTATGATCTTGAAATTCTAACCTTACCTCGCACTTATATTAAGGATGTTAAAGTTAACCAGAGCTATACGACTACCGTTGAAATCCCTCAACCGGGCATTTTACTCGTCAAATCCTTACTCGCAGGTTTTGGTGCAGTAATGTCTGAGGAAAACAATAAATTAACCTTTGTGGTTTCCCTCGATCCAAATATTGGAAATCAGAGTTTTAATCTACAACCCGGAAAATACCGCCTGGTTTATAGGTCTAAAAATTCGAAAGAATCATTATTCAGCATAGAAAAGAAATTTGAAATTACATCTGGCAGATCAACATCTGTTGAATTATAATAAAGATATGGAACGATTTAAGGAAATTGGTAAAAATGATACACGCTCAGGTTTTGGAGCAGGTTTGCATGAACTTGGAAAGCGAAATAAAAATGTAGTTGGACTATGTGCTGACCTTATCGGTTCGTTAAAGATGAATGCCTTTGCAGATGAATTTCCTGAACGCTTTGTTCAAGCTGGAATTGCTGAAGCAAATATGATCGGAATGGCTGCTGGTTTAGCTATTGGAGGAAAAATACCTTTTACCGGAACATTCGCTAATTTTTCTACAGGTAGAGTGTATGACCAGATTCGGCAGTCTGTTGCTTACTCAGAAAAGAATGTTAAGATCTGTGCATCACATGCAGGAATTACATTGGGTGAGGACGGTGCAACACACCAGATCCTGGAAGACATTGGAATGATGAAAATGCTACCCAATATGGTAGTGATCAATCCCTGTGATTATAATCAGACCAAAGCAGCTACATTGGCTATTGCTGACTATAAAGGTCCTGTTTATTTACGCTTCGGAAGACCTAAAGTTCCAATATTTATCCCTGAAAATGAGCCTTTTATAATTGGAAAAGCATTGATGATCAATGAAGGAAATGATGTTTCAATAATCGCTACCGGACACCTTGTTTGGGAAGCGATGGAAGCGGCAAAAGAATTAGCCAAAGAAGGCGTTTCTGCTGAAGTAATTAACATTCACACTATAAAACCACTGGATAACGAAGCTATTCTCGCTTCAGCTGCTAAAACGGGTTGTGTAGTAAGTGCCGAGGAGCATCAACGTAATGGTGGACTAGGAGATTCTATTGCTCAATTATTAGCGATTAATAATCCAACACCAATGGAGATGATCGCTATTGATGATCAATTTGGAGAAAGTGGAACGCCTGCACAGCTAATGGAGAAATATGGTTTGAATGCGGATAGTATTGTCTCTGCGGTTAAACGGGTGATGGCGAAGAAGTGAGAGGAAGAAAGAAGTGAAATAGAGTGGGAGAGGAAGAAAGGGAAGAATGAAAATAAAAAATAACCACGGAGTCGCTAAGTAGGCACAGAGGACACAAGGAATAAATACTATCATTAAAGAGCGGAAATCTCTTTAATCCTCCGTGAACTTTGTACATCCTTAGTATCATTGTGGTTAACTTTTTTAAATGCTGAAATGACAGTATAAATGGCAAATAAATTCAAAAATGATGCACAGCGACTATTCTACACGCATCAGGCGCAGACCTCTCCTTTTCCATTAGGCATCGAAGTCGAAAGAGCCAAAGGAATCTATCTTTATACAATAGACGGCAAAAAATATATAGATCTTATATCTGGGATCTCTGTTTCAAATATTGGTCATTCACATCCAAAAGTAATTGAAGCGGTAAAAAAGCAATTGAACAAGCATATGCATGTAATGGTGTATGGTGAGTACCTTCAACCTGCTCAATACAATCTTGCCGCAAAACTAAATGAACTTCTCCCCGACCCTTTAACAACATCCTATTTTGTTAATTCTGGTACAGAAGCAATAGAAGCTTCAATGAAATTAGCAAAACGCGTAACAGGTCGTACGGAATTAGTTGCTTTTAAAGGAGCATATCATGGAAATACACAAGGAAGCTTATCCATCTCTTCAAATGAAAATAAAAAACAAGCTTTTCGTCCCTTACTACCCGATATTCGCTTCCTTGATTATAACGACATTGAACAATTAAATCAAATTACTAAAAGAACTGCAGGAGTAATAATAGAGCCTGTTCAGGGTGACGCCGGAATCCGAATCCCTTCGATAGCTTTTATGAAAGCCTTGAGGAATCGGTGCAATGAAACAGGAAGCTTATTGATCTTCGATGAGATCCAAAGTGGTTTTGGAAGGTGTGGAAGCTGGTTTGCATTTGAACAATTTGATGTTGTACCGGATGTATTATGCATTGCAAAAGCTTTTGGAGGAGGAATGCCAATTGGTGCTTTTATTTCTTCCTTTGAAAATATGAAGACACTCAGTCATGATCCTATGCTTGGTCACATCACTACCTTTGGAGGACATCCGGTAAATTGTGCAGCTGCGCTGGCCAATATTGAGGTATTGGAAGAGGAGAATATTATTGCTGAAGTAGAAGAAAAAGGAGCATACATTGAAAAGCAACTTCAACACCCTTTAGTTAAAGAAATAAGAAGAATAGGGATGTTTTTTGCTATTGAAATGAACTCTTTTGATGTTGTAAATGAAGTCGTGAGAAAAAACATTGAAAAAGGATTGATCTCTTATTGGTTTCTATCAACCGATCATGCTTTCCGTATCGCACCATCTCTCACAATCACTTATGAAGAATTGGACAAAGCCTGTTCAATAATTCTTGAAAGTATGGATGAAGTTTTGGCGGATTCAAAGTAGAAACTCTATTTCAGAGTTCATTTTTTATACTAATTAAAACAAGACTAATTTACTTGGTTATACAATTAGGTTATTTGTAAATAATTCAATTAAAAACCCTTACTTAGTAAACGATACTTAAATAGTAAAACAATCTTATGAAATACATTTTAATTCTTGCTTCAATACTCTTTTATACTACTTCAATAGGTCAGATAAATGTTGGATCTAAGGAATATGTCACAACAAAAGCTGGTAAACTAAAAGCTGATAACATACACTTATTAAAAAAGAGCAAGACCATTTTTGTATATCGTGAACAAGATGAAAAGAATTTAGATCAATTTAAATCACTTATCGATAAGTCATGGGATTATACTGATCTTGAGTTTGTTTCATTTGATGACTTTAAAAAAAGAAAATTCAATGATGCGCACTATTCATTCTTCACATTGGGTGGTTTTCATAAAGTTAAAACTTCTAGTAGCGGAATGGTTACCGAACTAACCTACATCTATATGTCGTTATGGATGTATATTGACGGTAAGAAGAAGACCTTCTGTAGAATCGAGTTCTACCCTACCTTTAAAACGCACAACATGGCTGCGCAACATGCCGGTGGAAAGGATGGGAAAATGATGACCTATTTGTACGAGGATGCGGTTTTACATAATTGGAATTTAGCATACATCAATAATGCAATACAAACGGTAAATAAAAAATTATCTCATTTAGAAACAAGGTGGTTATACAAATCCTCTTCTAAAATTAGTCTGGCCCCACTTAAAAGAGCTACGCTTTACGTTCCGGATTATACGCTGATAAAATTTAACAAAAAAACAGGAGATGAAAGTCTACGACATCTTAAAAGTGAGTTATTTAAAAAGTACCCCTATAAATATAAGATCATAGATCCCGAAGAGTTATCTGACCTTATTGTAAATTCAGATGAGCCTATATACTATCTATCTTATATAAAAAGTTCAACCGATAAATACGTAACCGTTATTAATGGTTTGACTGGCGAAATTATGTATTCAGAGTATTCAGCAATGTCATATAACCTTAAAACGAAAGACATTACTAAGGTAGCCGGAAAAATAAAATAAAAAATTCTCTAATGCTCGCTTCTTGATTAGAAGTACTTTAAAAATATATCAGCCCAGAATTTACTTGCTTTTGTATATGGTGGCATAACTAGATCGATGGCACTGAATGGTAAATGCTGTTGTAATATCCCTTTTTCATGAGAAAAAGCTTTAAAGCCAAAATATCCGTGAGCCTTTCCCATCCCTGAGTTGCTATTTCCACCAAAAGGTAGCTTACTATTATTAAAGTGAATTATCGTTTCATTAATATTTAATGACCCTGAATTTGTATAATCCCTGATCTTTTGAATTGTAGTAGATGAATTGCTAAATAAATACATAGCTAAAGGTATTTCACCCTTATTTATATAGCTTATTACCTCATCAATATCATCGTATTCAATTATGGGAATAATCGGACCGAAAATTTCTTCTTGCATTACTCGAAGATCATTATCCGGATTAAGGATTACTGTTGGACTAACATAGCAATTCTCAATATCGTAATCCCCTCCGTAAGTGATCTTATCGCCTGCCTTTTCTTTTACTTCATCTATTAAAGAAGCTAAACGCTTTGCATTCCCCCTATTTACAATTCTAGTATAACTATCAGAAGTTGATGCATCCTTACCATATATCGATGTGATATTTTCTTTGAATGCTTTAACAAACACTTCACTTTTAGAGCGATGAACAAAAATATAATCGTGAGAAATACAGACCTGACCACTGTTTATAAATTTACCAACCGTAATTTTCTTGGCTGCTTGCTTAATATTGGCACTTTTATCGATTATCGTTGGTGACTTACCCCCTAATTCTAAGGTAACACTTGTAAGGTGTGCAGCAGCTGCTTTCATAACGATCTTTCCTACTTTCGGACTTCCCGTAAAAAAGATATGATCAAAACGTTTTTTTAATAATTCTGTAGATGTTTCTACTCCCCCATTAATAACCGCTACTTCATTCTTATTAAAAATATCATCAATAATTTTCTCAACTAAAGTTGAAGTATGAGGTGTAAATTCTGAAGGTTTAATAATGGCAGTATTTCCAGCAGCAATGGCTGATACTAATGGTCCGAAAACAAGATTAATGGGGAAATTCCATGGTGCGATGATAAGGATATTTCCTTTTGCTTCATATTTGATCTTCCCACTGGTGCCAAGCATATTTATTGGAGTCGGAACCCGCTGCGGCCGCATCCACTTTTTAATATTACTTATCGCATCATTAGCTTCGTTAATAATTACATAAATTTCCGTCATATCCACCTCAACAGGTGGTTTTTTGAAATCTTTATACATCGCATCCTGGATCTCTTCCCGATAATCAAACATCGCCTTTTTGATCCGCTTTATGCGCTCAATTCTATCTTTTGCACTCAAACGAAGCATAGCAGGTTTGTGCATACGCTGTTGATGAAGCAAACTTGCTATACGCTCAACATCAACTTTTTCATTCGTTTGAATATCTTCCATACTACTTCAATTAATACTTAGAAGAATCGATAACAGTTATTAAAGTTTTGCAGCTTCTTCTAATAATTCACTTTTTAATTCATTTGTAACACATACTAATGGCAAACGAACATAATTTTCGCAAATACCAAGGTATTTTAGTATCTCTTTTACTCCACCCGGATTTCCTTCCTGAAACAACAGCGGAATTATAGGTAAGAACTTATAATGAAGCTCTCTTGATCTATCCATTTTATTCGCTAATGCAGCGTGCACCATTTCAGAAAACTCCAATGGATAAGCATTTCCAATAACAGATATAACACCGTCTCCGCCAACTGATATAAATGGTTGAGTAATCGCATCATCACCAGATATAACTAAAAAGTCTTTTGGTTTTTTCGCTATGATCTCCATAAATTGATCAAAACTTCCTGAAGCCTCTTTAACTGCAATAATATTAGGGTGATCAGCCAATCTTAAAACTGTTTTTGGTAAAATATTAGAACTGGTACGTCCTGGAACATTATAAAGTATCACCGGAACGGGACTTGCATCTGCTACAGCTTTAAAATGTTGGTATAAACCCTCTTGTGTTGGTTTGTTATAATAGGGAGCAACAGATAATATAGCATCGACCCCTTCAAAATTCCATTTTTCAATACTCTCTATCAAAGAAGCTGTGTTATTACTTCCCATTCCTAAAACGATGGGTAATCGTCCTTGATTCGTAGTAATAATTCTTCGCAGAACTTCTCCCTTTTCACTTGTTCTCAATGTCACAGATTCTCCTGTTGTTCCTTGAACTACGAGATAATCCACCTTATTATCGATCAGATGATTCGTTAATTTATCAAGAGCGTTATAATCAATTTTTAAATCGCTATCGAAAGGTGTAACCATCGCTACACCAATTCCTTTTAATGATTGCATTCTATGGCTGAATTAAGTTCAAATATTTATCCGCTTGTTTAAGATATTCATCCAACAAGGTGTTTTCGGGAAGATTTAATGTCATATCATATAAATGATAATCCTCATCATGATACCTCCCAACCTTCATTAGTGCCTTAGACTCATTCAGTGCAAAACGCAACGGAACATTTTCTTCAAAAGTAAGATCGATCAAGATATCAAATGGATACTTCACAAATGCATCATAATCCTCATCCTCCGGTTTTAAATACCAATTTGCCTTTACTGGATTTAGGAAGGTAAAGCCACGTTGGGTTACTGTATAATCCGGCAGGTCTTTAGCGTCAAGCCAACCAAGTGCTTCAACTTTTTTTATCCCGTACTCCGACTGTAAGTGCTTCCTGTACTGTTTAACAATAATAAAATCCGACTCACTATTCACTTTGAAAAGAAGTCCAATGGACCGAGAAAGTTCAAAATTTCGTGTGCTTACACTTCTGTCCTTGTTCTTATTCTTAGATAAAAAGTACTTACCAACTTTCTGTTTTAAATCGTCAATTAAACTCATTATTCAGCTATCATTCTTATTAGGTCATCCTCACTAATAATCTTAACTCCAAGTTTATTAGCTTTTTCTAATTTGGAAGGTCCCATTTTTTCACCGGCTACAAGGTAATCGGTATTTTTCGAAATTCCACTACTAATTTTACCTCCATTTTTCTCGATCGTCGCTTTTAATTCATCGCGACTAAATTTTGTAAACACACCCGAAATAACCATCTTTAATCCAAGAAGCAATTGTGGTCCTTCTGTCTTTTCTCTTTTCGCTTCGAACCTTAATCCACTATTCTTAAGTCTTTCGATCAATTCAATATGTTGTTCATTAGAAAAATATTGAATCACGCTTTCTGCTATTCTATCTCCAATCTCATCAACGGCTATTAACTCTTCTAAGTTAGCATTCATTATAGCATCGATCGACTCAAAATGAAAAGCCAGCTTCTTGGCTACTGTTTCCCCAACATATCTAATTCCCAAGGCATACAATACACGTGGAAATCCAATCTCCCTAGATTCAAGGATCCCTTTAATAATATTATCCGCCGATTTTTCGGCCATCCGTTCCAAGGGAAGAATCTGCTCTTTTGTTAAAACGTAGAGGTCAGCAATATTATTTACCATTCCTGATAAATAAAATTGATCTATCGTCTCTCCTCCAAGTCCATCAATATTCATTGCTTTTCGAGAAATGAAATGTTCGATCTTTCCTTTTATTTGAGGTGGACAAGTAATGTCATTCGGACAATAATGCTGAGCTTCTCCTTCTTTCCTAATTAAAACCGTATCGCACTCTGGACAAGTTGAAATAAATTGAATCTTTTCCAGATCATCACTCCGTTTAGAAAGGTCAATGCCAACGATCTTTGGAATGATCTCTCCTCCTTTTTCAACATAAACCTCATCCCCTATAAATAGATCCAATCGTTCTATCTGATCAGCATTATGCAATGAAGCGCGCTTTACAGTAGTCCCAGCTAAATGTACTGGTGTTAAATTGGCTACAGGAGTAATCGCACCCGTTCTTCCTACTTGATAACTTACAGATTCTAAGCGTGTAGAAACTTGTTCTGCTTTAAATTTATATGCGATGGCCCAGCGCGGTGCTTTAGCAGTAAAGCCTAATTCCTCTTGTTGATGATAATCATTTACTTTAATTACAATTCCATCGATCTCGAAATCAAGATTTTTTCTTTCTGTATCCCAATGATCAATAAAAGCGATGATCTCATCGATCGATCTCACCTTCTCAATCATCCTTTTCTTGATATCAGGAATTTTAAATCCCCATTCGGCTGCTTTTACAATACTTTGGTAATGGTTTTGAAAAGGATTTTTAGTTGAATAAAAGCCATAAATATATCCATCGAGTTTTCGTTGAGCCACTACCGAAGAATCAAGCATTTTCAAACTCCCCGAAGCCGTATTTCTTGGGTTCGCATAGGGTTCTTCTCCAATCTCTACCCTTTCTTCATTAATTCTGTGAAACTGAGTTAATGGTAAAATTATCTCACCTCTCATTTCCAGGTCATCAGGAAAATCATCGTTTCTTAAGTGCATGGGAATCGTTCGGATCGTCCTCACATTTTCGCTTACCACATCACCCCTTACACCATCTCCTCTTGTAACCGCCTGTTTTAGTTTTCCATTTAAATAGCTAATACCGATGGCTACCCCATCGTATTTTAATTCAAGTACATACTCAACTTCCTCTTCAATTGTCTTTTTTACTCTATTATCAAAATCAATGATCTCTTCTTTCGAATATGAATTGCTTAAAGAAACCATGGGAAAGCGATGCTCAACCGTATTGAATGATTTTACAATATCACTTCCAACACGGAGGGTTGGAGAATTATCATCCTTAAACTCTGGGTGCTTTGCTTCGAATGCTTCCAACTCCTTTAATAATTGGTCGAAATCATAATCAGAAATAATCGCTTGATTTAATACATAATAGCGATAATTATGATCATTTAATTCTTTAACCAGCTTATTTATTTTCTCTTTTACACTCACTTTTAATCCATTTGTCCGGATACCCATCGATCTTTCCCATTAAGATCCTGATTAACCTTTAAATTATTACTAATTCCAGCCTCTTCCATCATACTTTTTATCTCACTACCAAATTTCTCATTGATTTCCATATAAAGCCACCCACCAGCACTTAACTTTTCAACAGAAATAGAAATTATTTTTCGATAAAAGACCAATGGGTCATCATCTTCAACAAATAGCGCCAATTTAGGTTCGTATTCCAGTACATTTTTACTCATCTGAGACTTCTCCAAATTTCTAACATACGGAGGATTGGAAACGATCAAATTAAACTTCGGCAATTCTGTTTTTAAATGAAGAACATCATCGTTAATAAACTCAAGGTCTAAGTCATTCAATCTAGCATTTTCTTCAGCAACTTTCATCGCTGTTTCACTAATCTCAACTGCCATAACCTCACTACTTGGATAGGTTTTTTTTAAGGCCAAAGCAATGCATCCCGATCCCGAACAAAGGTCGAGTATCTTATCACCTCCACTGTTTCGCTTTATAATATCATCAACGATCTCTTCTGTCTCAGGCCGAGGAATCAATACATTC
>JAUVAY010000135.1 GCA_030591505.1 Flavobacteriales bacterium
ATCATTAAAGCTATTCCCTCTTGGGAGGCTGGTTCTACAGGGAGCCAAAAAATAAATGTAAGGGTAAATTACAGTCTTGATTTTTCTACTGATCAATGAGTAAGATCAAGGTCAAGTTTTTCTCGCAATTTTTCCAATAGGGGGAATTTCTTAGCCAATACTTTATACTTTTCCTCATCGGTATATACATGCACCTTAGATTCATTTTTCTTTACCGGTGTTTCAAAAGAGATCGAGTAATTATTCAGGTGTTTCCTCAGGTAATTTACCAGATCAACCTTTATAATATCGATCTGATTTAACTGAACATGATTTTCAATCTGAAAGATCAATTTAAAATGGGGTTTTAGATCCGGAGTTCGTTGATTAAGCGTTGTATATAAACTTCGGTTCTTTTTATCAACGTGATTCGAAACAAAAAGTCGCCAACAATCATCTAACTGCTCTTGCCCAAATGGTGTTTTAGGCATATCCTCACCTCCTATTAACTCATTATCAATACTGTCTTTCGAACTTTCTATATTCAGTATTTCATCGATGGAATGTGGAGAACGAAAATTTCCTTTTGTTAACTTAGAAACTGTTTCAACCTTCTTTTTTTCCGGAACAACAGCAGGAGGAGTTACTTCCTTATTCTTGCTAACAACTTCAATCCTTTTATTTGGCTTTTGTTCGTTTATCTCAACGAACATAGGAATCAATCCGTATTTATAGGCTTTTTTTTTTCAATCGTTTCAGAAAGTAATGAAGCGACCTGCATTAAACTCAATTCAACGAGTAGCCTTTTATTCTGAGACGGTTTATATTGGAAATCTGCCGTGGTTAATATTTCTATAGCTTTAAATAAAAAATCATGCTCGAGTTGGGCGGCTTGTTCTTTATACATCTCTTTCACTTTGTCACTCACTTCCAATAAGCTTAAAGTTTCAGGAGATTTACAAACCATCAAATTTCGTAAGTGCCCGGCTAGCCCAACTAAAAACTGATGACCTTCAAAACCATTGCTTAATATTTCATTAAAAATTAATAATGAATTAGGGATCTCACTTTTTGAAAGCGCATTGCTTACTTTAAAATAATAATCATAATCAAGAATATTCAGATTATTGATCACACTTTGATAGCTAAGGTCTTTACTTGAAAAACTAACTTGCTGATCAAAGATCGACAATGCATCACGTAATGCTCCGTCAGCCTTCTCAGCTATTATATGGAGTGCATCCTCCTCAAAATTGATTCCCTCCTTTTCAGCTATCAGTGCTAAATGTTTAACCATATCAGGAATTCTGATCCTAACAAAATCAAAGATCTGACATCGAGACAAAATGGTAGGAATGATCTTATGTTTTTCTGTTGTGGCTAAGATAAATATCGCATGGGCAGGTGGTTCCTCCAGTGTTTTTAAAAACGCATTGAATGCAGATGCACTCAACATATGAACCTCATCTATTATATATACCTTATGTGAACCAATTTGCGGAGCCATTCGAACCTGTTCAATAAGCTTTCGAATATCATCAACAGAATTATTTGAAGCGGCATCTAATTCGTAAATATTCAATGAATGCCCTTCATTAAAAGAATTACACGAATCACAATTTTCACATGGTTCAGTTTCCTCTGTGCGATTCATGCAATTTATCGTCTTTGCAAGAATTCGCGCTACGGTTGTTTTTCCAACCCCTCTAGATCCTGTAAAAAGAAATGCCTGAGCTAAGTGTTGGTTATTGATCGCATTCTTAAGCGTATCTGTAATACTCTTTTGCCCAACTACTGTGTCAAAAGTGGCGGGTCGGTATTTACGTGCTGATACAACAAATTGCTCCATAGGGATCAAAGATAAACGCATGGATAGAAAAGGCCGTATTTATTCTTTGCCTTTTATCAACAATACTTAAATGTGTGAATAACTTTACTTTGAATAGCTGCTTGAATAATCGCTCCAGCTGATTGATTTATACGCATTATCACCAAAATAATGAAGAATTGGTAAGATCTGTGCCGGCTGCTGATAACCCTGAACTGGTGATAGTATTTTAAAATCTTCATCCATATACACAATGGTTGGATAGGCTACTCTTCCATTGACTGGGGCAATCGCCATCGTTAATTCGTGTGTTCCATTTCTTCCTGAAGCCCTTGCAGGATCATAAGAAGGGTTCGAATAGCTTGTCCCTAAGAAAGTTACGCTTTCCGGACCTTCGGCATCAAATTTAACAGCATAGTAATTCTGATTTATATAAGAAATTACATCCGCATTAGTAAAGGTGTTTTTCATCATCATTTTACAAGGTCCACACCATTTGGTATGAACGTCGATCATGATCTTTTTTGGCTCTTTCGCCATGGCTTTTTCCACTTCTCCAATGCTCATCCAGTTAATGGTAGCATGTTGCGCAATTAATGTAGAACTCCCGAATATAAGAGTCAAATACATTGATATAAATAGGGCTTTCATCAATATTATTTTTTTGCAAAAATAAGGGATTTTATAATCCCCTTTGTTTTAAAGGTTACATATAAAGTTATTTATTCACTATTTAAAGGTATTTAGGATTCAATAATTATAGTACATTCGTTGTGTTAGCTCCTTCAATGAGAAAAGTAGTATTTATTACAGGTGCATCTTCAGGAATAGGAGAAGCAATCGCAACACATTTGTCAAGTCGTGGTTATATCGTATATGGAACAAGTAGATATGAATCAGACGATTCCAAATTAAATTTTTCGTTTTTACAGTTGGATGTGAGGAATGAAGCAAGTATTCAACAAGCTATTTCAACAGTTATAGAAAAAGAAGGTCGTATCGATGTACTAATTAACAATGCCGGGCTAGGTATGATCGGAGCCCTTGAAGACACAAGTATTGAAGAGTCAAAAGAAATTTTTGAAACCAATGTATTTGGGATGTTAGCCGTTTGCAACAAGGTGATCCCTTATATGCGAAAAAATAAAAGTGGTATCATTATTAATATTTCGAGTATTGCAGGGCAGATCGGCTTACCCTATCGGGGAGTTTATAACGCAAGCAAGTACGCCATAGAAGGATTTAGTGAAGCCCTAAGCATGGAACTAAGACCTTTTAAAATAAAGGTTATCATTTTAGAACCAGGAGATTACAGAACCAACATGAATACCAATAGAAGGATAGCAAAAAAATCTCTTGACCCTTCTTCTCCCTATTTTGTTTCATTCAATAGAACTAGAGAACAGGTTTTTGAAGAAGTTGACACTGCCTGGCCACCAGAAAAAATAGCGAGAAAGGTCGAGAAGATCATTAATTATAAAAACCCAAGATTGCGCTTTATTTCGGCTCCTTTAAAACAAAAACTTTCGATCATTCTTCATAAGGTGCTTCCTGCCCGATTATTCGAATATATCATCTCTACTTTTTATAAAGTCTAGTCTATTTATAGCGCGGATGGAAATCATAAATCGCAGAACGCAGATAATCTGTATCAAGGTGTGTATACACTTCAGTTGTGGTAATGGATGCATGTCCTAGTAGATCCTGTACCACCCTAAGATCAGCTCCACCTTCAACCAAATGCGTAGCAAAAGAATGACGAAAAGTGTGAGGCGAAACCGTTTTTTTAATTCCTGCTTCTTTACATAGGTTCTTAACTATTGTAAATATCATAACTCGAGTAAGCTGTTTTCCCCTTCTATTTAAAAATACAATATCCTCACTTCCCTTTTTAACATCCATGTGCCTTCTTTTCTCATCGAGATAGATAGAGATATACTTTATTGCATCCGGTCCGATAGGTACTAAACGTTCCTTATTCCCTTTTCCAATTACACTAATATACTCTTCAGTAAAATTTAGCTTACTCATTCTCAAATTAACGAGTTCACTTACCCGTAAACCACAACTATACAAGGTTTCAATAATTGCTTTGTTTCTGGTCCCTTCCTCCTTGCTTAGATCAATCGTCCTCACTAATAACATGATCTCATCAAAACTAAGTGTATCGGGCAGTTTCCTACCCAACCTGGGTGATTCAAGTCCAGCAGCCGGACTATCTTTTATCTCATCCTCCAATAATAAGAATTTATAAAAACTTTTTATTGCAGAAACAAGTCGTGCTTGACTTCTAGCACCTAATCCTAAATCGGTCAGGTAATTTAAAAAGTCACGTAGGTTTTCTGCGCTTATCTTCTTAGGACCAACTCCGGATAATTTCATCGAGTCAAACTCAGCTAGCTTTGAAATATCATTCAGATAAGCTTCGATCGAATGCTTTGATAAGGAACGTTCAAGGAGTAAATATTGTCGATATGATTCTTTAAGTGATTTCCAGATCATTCAATTCCTTCATTTATTCGCAAGGTAAAAGAACATTTATTACCTTTCGGGGTATGAAAATAATTATTATCAACGGCCCGAATTTAAACTTACTAGGAATTCGAGAAACAGCGGTTTATGGAAAAAAGAATTTCGGTGAGATCTTTTGTGAACTGGAAGAAAAGTATTCAGGTATCGAGTTCATCTATTTTCAAAGCAATTACGAAGGAAAGTTGATAGATAAACTTCATGAAATTGGATTCTCTTATGATGGTATCATATTGAATGCAGGTGCATTAAGTCATACTTCTATTGCAATTGCAGATGCTATTGCCGCTATTAATACACCAACCATTGAAGTCCATATTTCAAATATTCATGCTAGAGAACGTTATAGACATCACTCCTATATGAGCAAATATTGCAAGGGAGTTATTACAGGTTTTGGCATTAAAGGTTATGAATTAGCTATTCAATCATTTTTATAATCTACATTCCATTTATATAGAGCAATGAATCCACTTTGGGCCCCCGATCAACAATTTATTGATGATGCCAACATTAGCGCATTTATTTCTTGGTTAAACACTAACAAGAATTTAAAATTTACATCCTATGAATCCATGTGGGAATGGTCATGTAGTCATTTGGAAGATTTCTGGGAATATATCGTCGAATATTTTGAAATTGACCTTAAGGATGACTATCAAAATGTAGTGAGTTCGCATAAGATGCCTGGAGTAAAATGGTTTGAAGGAACGAAAGTCAATTATACCTCTCAACTATTTAAAAACATAAACAAAAACTCTCCCGCCTTACTTTGCAAGACAGAAAGCACAGAAACAAAGGAGATCTCTTGGGACAAATTACATTCTGATGTTGCTTCAATTAATCGTTTTCTACTAGATAAAGGAATTAATAAAGGTGACTGTATCGTTGCTTTTATGCCTAATATTTATGAAACTGTTGTAGCCTTTTTGGCCTGTGCATCCATTGGTGCGATTTGGTCGAGTTGCTCTCCGGATTTTGGTTCAGATAGTGTTATTGAACGATTTAAACAGATCAAACCAAAACTACTATTTGCTGTTAATGGATACAGCTACGGTGGTAAGAAATACGACAAATCAGAGTCGCTTGTTGAAATTATAAATCAGATTCCAGAGATTGAAACCTTGGTGCTATTGGATCATATTAAGAATGACACCACGGCAGCGCTGGATAACTTACACACTATTTTGTTTAATGAAGCATTGCAGACCTCTGCAAGCACAATTACTTACGAATGGGTGGATTTTAATGATCCCTTATGGGTTTTGTTTTCCAGTGGAACTACAGGAATTCCAAAAGCCATTACTCAAAGTCAGGGTGGGATTGTAATCGAGCATATTAAATACTTAAAGTTACATAGCAATATAAAACCGGGAAGCAGGTTTTTCTGGTTTAGCACAACAGGATGGATGATGTGGAATTTTGTAATGGGCAGTCTTCTATCAGGTGCAACAGCGATCTTATATGATGGAAGTCCGGGTTTTCCAAGTCTCAATTCCTTATGGAAATTTGCGGAGGATACTAAAATGGAAACATTTGGAACAAGTGCTGCTTACCTTATGGCTTGTAAAAAAGCCGGATTAAAACCTGGAGAAGAAAATGATCTGCGCTATTTAAAAAGCATAGGATCTACAGGCTCTCCCCTTCCTATTGCAGGATTTAAATGGTGCTATGAAAATATTAATAAAAACTTGTGGTTAAATTCAGTTAGTGGGGGAACTGATATATGCAGTGTTTTCACAGGTGGATTACCGACCTTAGCTGTTTACCCTGGCGAAATACAATGCCGCTCGCTCGCTGCAAAAGTAGAATCCTATGATGAGGAAGGAGTTGCCCATATAGAAAAAGTAGGAGAAATGGTGATCAGTGAGCCCATGCCATCCATGCCCATCTACTTTTGGAATGATAAAGCAAATGAACGCTATATAGATAGCTATTTTGATTACTATCCCGGAAAATGGAGACACGGAGACTGGATTGAGATAACCAAACGTGGAGGAGCTATCATTTCCGGACGATCAGATTCTACCCTCAACAGAGGTGGAATCAGAATTGGAACAGCAGAAATTTATAGTGCTTTAGGTAAGTTACCTGAAATTAAAGACAGTTTAATAATTGGACTGGAAAGAAAAGAGGGTAACTATTTTATGCCCCTATTTGTAGTGCTAGCTGCTGGTATTAGACTTACAGATGAACTTAAACTTACAATAAAAAATATAATTAAGAATCAATTTTCACCACGTCATATTCCCGATGAAATTTATGAAATAGAAGAAGTTCCTTATACCCTAAGTGGTAAAAAGATGGAAACACCTGTAAAGAATTTATTTCTAGGAAAAGAATTGAAAAAAGTAATAAATGTAGATGCGATGAGGAATCCAGATTCTTTTACGTTTTTCATAAAATTTAAAAGAAATATCATTGACCAATTAAGCTAAACAACACATTGTTTTTTAGTAATTTAGCATAAATAAATGCTTCTATTGTGAATAAACTTAACAACATTCCGGATAACTTCTATCCTATTATAAAATGGGCAGGTATTTTCATTATTATTGGAGGAATTAAACTCTCTACTCAGATATTTTTACCATTACTTTTAGCATTATTCATAAGCCTTATGCTTTTGCAGCCTATTCATTGGTTAGAACGTAAAAAAGTCCCTCACTCTATTTCAATAGTAATCGTTCTCCTCTCCTTCTCTTTTATTATCTTTTTACTTGGAGACATTTTGGGCAATTCTATTAATCATTTCTCCAAAAATCTCCCTCAATATAAAGAACAATTAGTGCAATATGTAGATAGGAATGCTGATACTTTTGATGTCTTTGGAATTGATATATCTGAAAATCATCTTTTTGGTTCGGAGCCTGGTAAATTAATGGGTTTTCTTCTCTCTGGATTGGATGAGGCAAAACAAATTATTGGAAAGGTCTTTTTTATCTTCTTACTAACGCTATTCCTATTATTTGAATTAGATTCTTTTCCTATAAAGTTTAACGCTATGTTATCAAGAACCGGAAAAGCAAAAGCAAAAATTAATCTAAACAGAATAACGGTAAATCTTCGTAACTATTTAGGCATTAAAAGCCTAACAAGCTTCGCTACTGGCGCTTTCATTTACATATTCCTTTTGCTATTTGGAGTAAAGTATGCTATTCTTTGGGCAGTCATAGCCTTTTTACTCAACTACATACCCAATATAGGTTCATTAATAGCTGCTATTCCTGCTGTGATTTTCTCTGGAATCCAATTGGGATCTGACTATTTTTTATGGGTCGGGTTAATGTATTTGGCTGTTAATTTTATAATTGGCAGTTTGATCGAACCTAAATTATTAGGTAAGGGAATGGGGCTTTCAACAGCAGTTATTTTTATTTCACTCGTTTTTTGGGGGTGGTTATTGGGGCCGGTTGGTATGTTTC
>JAUVAY010000001.1 GCA_030591505.1 Flavobacteriales bacterium
AGCTTTCCCTCCCTCCTTCAATTTAGCTAGGTATTTAGCTATTATCTCATCATAGCTTCTGGATGACCGGTTCGGTTTTCCAAATAATATTCGTAAGCCAGGTAATGGAATTCGCAGGGCTTTATTCAAGGGTTGAATCGAACGAAGTAAATGCTCAAGCTGCTTTAAGGGACTCCACTTTCCATCAGGAGCTATATTCAATTCTTCTTCAGGTAAGGATTCAATTAGAGAAATTACCTTATTCGTATTTTCCTTTAATCGAATGATTATTTCATCTTTTGTCATCTACTAAATTTACGAAATCTTCAGTTGATATACATCGGGTCTAGAATAATGTCCTGCAACATCAAACATTCTCTTTGCTTCTTTTATTAGATCCATGTCCAAGTCTGCAAAGATCAATTCTTGTTTTTCTGCTAATGGCCCGGCTATTATCCGTCCTTTAGGGTCGATAACACATGAATTTCCAGCATTGACCCATTCTCTTTCTCCTGGGTATTCTTTTTTAAATTCATACTTATCGGGAATATCATCCATTCTTATAGCACTACAACAACTTAAAACAAATAGCCCTCCTTCTCGTGCAATATGCTGCATACTTTGAATCCAATTATCACTCTTATCCCAAGTAGGAACTAATAAGATCTGCACACCGAGTTCATATAATCTAACCCTCGGCATGGGCATATAAGCTTCCCAACAGATAAGTCCGCCAATTTTTCCAAATGGTGATTCTACAACTTTGTCAGTAATGCCTGCTGCTTGACCCCATACCGTTCTTTCTCCTCCTGTTGGAATAAGTTTACGATGTGTTGTTTCAATTTCTCCTTTATCGTTTATTATTAGCAAAGAATTAAATAAACTGCTATTGCTATTCTCCGTATTTCGTTCATTGATTCCAATTCCTACGTAAATTCCAGCGTCTTTAGCAGCTTCACAAAGTTTATTTGTGGAATCATCCGGGACAGAAACTGCGTTATTTAATAAATCAACATACAAGGCGTTTAATTCTACACCTTGACTGTTTTTCAATACCCATACCCAATCTGGGTAACCCGGAATAAAAGCTTCAGGAAAAAGTATCAATTTTGCTCCTTTCTCTGATGCTTCCCTAATTAACTGACAAGCTTTGTTGATCGATTCGTCTTTATTTAAATAAACAGGACTGAATTGGGCAAGGGAAATTTTAACGTTTGTCATAAATAAGTTAAATAAAGCGTGGTTGTTATCAGTAAGTTAGAACAATATATAAAAAATAAAGTCTAGGTTTTATATACGCAGCTCTTACTATATTCCAAAAATTTTATTTCATGATATTTTCTGCGAGAATCTGCGAAATCTTCGGGAACTATTTCGCACATTTATTTTCACTCATTTTTCAAAAAAATTAAACAGAATTAATCGTAGATAATTTATCTATTCTCAAAATAAGCTTTTACCCATGCTGCCATTTGATTTTCTGTCATACTATCTGCCCTTTCAATGCTGAGTATCTTATTCCCAAGTTTCGATTGGTTGCCTAACTCATTTTTCATTCCAGCAGGTCCAAAAAACACCAGCTCATCCACATTTTTTATTTTGACAATAATATCATCCAGAAATAGTTTCCTCTGTCCGTTCAAACGGCTTTCTTTACTCTTTTCTGAATCGATATGCTGTTCACCAAAACGAGAATTACTACGTGTTTCTCCGTCAACCCTCTCCCTTGTCTCAATCTCCGAATATATCGTTTCAATATTTTTACTATCTCCATTAAAAGAAATTATGACTGCTCGATGACTATCTATCCAAACTCCTGTTTGTTTTACTTTTATCAACTCCTTCATGCTAATTCCCTCACTTTTTAATTATTATTTATGCTTATCCCTAATTTACGAAAAATGAAGGAGAATCAATAAGGATTATACTGGCTTTTGTTTTTACTAAAACTGACTTTAATCATTTTATTGTCAGTTAGTTATATATCTTTTTTTCGTATCTTTAGTAGATTCTGACATAATCAGAATTAATCGATGTATTAGCTAATAATTTATATAACACTTACCATGGAAAAAAATGTTATGGACCTTGTAGGTCCCGGTATTGGAAATTATGAGGAAGTGGAAAAAGTACTCCCAAGAGATTACTTTTCATTGCTGACTCCAAAGGAAACGCAAATCGCTTTAAAAGCGGTAAAAGACTACATTGAAGACAATCTTGCAAAAGAGTTAAACTTGATCATGGTGGCAGTACCCTTAATTGTTGATAAAGACAGTGGGGTTAACGATTATCTGGACCGTGATGGATCGCGCTCACCTGTCGAATTTTTTATCAATAATGATCATGGTGCAAACCCGGTAACTGCACAAGTTGTTCAAGCTGCCACCAAATGGAAAAGGATGGCTTTGAAACAATTCGATATGAAACCTGGAGAAGGGATCAATACTGATATGCATGCCGTTAGAAAAGACTATTTCTTAGATCATGATCACAGTGCTTATGTTGATCAATGGGACTGGGAACAAGTGATAACTGATAAAGAACGTACGCTGGATTACTTGACAATAGTTGTGAAGAAAATCTGGAAAGTGCTAAAAGGAGCCGAGACATTTGTACAAGAAATGTATCCTCAATTAAAAGGCGATCGTTATCCAGACCTTCCGAAAGAACTTACTTTCATTCATGCTGAAGATCTGCTAGCTATGTATCCTGATCTGCCAAGAAAGAAAAGAGAAACAGAGATCATTAAGAAATATGGAGCCGTATTTATATATGGAATTGGATGGACCTTAGCAGATGGCTATCCACATGAGATGCGCGCTGCTGATTATGATGACTGGATAACGGAAACCACTTCTAAAGACGGTCGCAAAATGCATGGCTTGAATGGGGATATCCTTGTTTACAATCCTGTAACAGAACGACGACATGAATTAACCTCGATGGGAGTTCGTGTAAATCCTGAAACGTTGATGAAGCAGCTCCACCTAACCGATCAGTTGAATTTTCTTGAACTCCCTTATCACAAAGCGATAATGGAAGGAGAAATTCCATTAAGTATTGGTGGTGGTATTGGTCAGTCGAGAACTACAATGCTACTCCTCAAAAAGGCACATATCGGAGAAGTAAGCGTGACTGTATGGCCCCAAAAATTAAAAGATATCTGTGCGAAGAAAAACATCTTTGTGCTTGAATGAATGTATGAATGCTTAATTGATTGAGGGAGTGAATGAGGGAGGTTAAAATGATTTACTATCCGCCAGAGGCGAGACAGGTAGGAGAATAGTGATATGAGGTTTTTGAAGTGTTAAAAACTGGTCAACCTATATCAGGGACATACAAAAATCTCAAATCAAGTTTCATCAATCTCCAATCTTAAATCCCTTCTAAAGGTGCTGCTCAATAATCTGCTTCAATTGAACAGCAGGAACAACCCCAGACTGTCGCCAGAGTACTTCTCCTTTTTTAAATAAAATCAATGTAGGCACACCCTGTATCTGATAATTGCTTGCTACTTTTGGGTTTTTATCTACATCAACCTTCACGATCCGAATCTTTTCATTCATCAAGCCCGAAAGTTCTTTTAGAATCGGAGCCATCGCTTTACAAGGCCCACACCATTCAGCAGAAAAGTCAATTAAAATTGGCTTATCTCCATTTATCAATTCACTAAAACTAGCCATCCTATTTCCATTTACTAATTTGCTCAATAATCTCTTCTCCTGCAATCAAACCTGTAAATGACCATACAGGTCGCCCGGACCTAAAAAGCTTTATATGCGGCAGGGATTTGACATTAAATGCTTTGAAAACCTCATCTTGTTTAATTTGATCAACTTGAAAGATCTCAATATCTTTTTCAAAATGATCTTTCACTTTTTCTAACTCACTTTCGATCAATTTGCACGGTGGACATTCCTCTGAATAGAAATCGATCAGAACACAGTTGTTTGAAAGAAAAACATCCTTAAGATTCATTATTCCATAAAGGTAATACTCCAAATTCCCCTAAGATCACCCGTAGCAAAATTTATTGCTTCATCATTGGGATATATATCACGAATAAAAGCAAGGTCACTTTCCGAAATATGTTTTTCTGGTGTACCGTGACAGTTTAAACATGCTGGTTTAAGAAGGATTGGTGCCATAAATCGAGTTTCCCCATCCACTTCAATAACAACAGGCTTTAGTTTTTCATTAGCAGCCAGCATTTTTTGATACTCTTCTATCATTCCCTTCTCCAACTCATCGGGCTTATTCATTGGGTTCCTTAGTTTATCACTAACTCGTTTTAATGTTGCATTATTCGCTTTTGCAATAGAATCGGTTAATGGATATGCCGCCATGTTACAATAAGCAACAGCTTCTTGAACTCCTCCCGATTTCATTTTTGTTTTAAGATTGCTCGAAAGAGTAATAAA
This sequence comes from Flavobacteriales bacterium, assembly GCA_030591505.1. Taxonomy (GTDB): domain Bacteria; phylum Bacteroidota; class Bacteroidia; order Flavobacteriales_D; family JAHECK01; genus JAHECK01. The sequence continues at coordinate 4,401 of JAUVAY010000001.1, forward strand.
TGTTTCTTTCGCGATCGTCTTTCCTTTTGTTAAGTACATCTCCTTTTCCTGTTGGCTTAAGGAAGGTGTATCACTTTCTTTGGATTGAGTATTATTACTTGTGTTTTCACAGCTTAGCAACATTCCGCTTAGCAGTATAAAAGAAAAAATAATTGGCTTTTTCATTGGAATAGATTTTATCACTCTAATTTACATATAAATAACCTTCACTTCAATTTTCATATCAGAAGTTAATTCAAAACTTGCTTTAGAATATTTAGGACGATTTGTTAGGCCTAAAGATGTATAATTCGAGAACCCAAGGCCTTCAACTGGTAAAATAAATCCTTTATCGACCTTTCCATTCACATTCTCATCGTGCAAAATATTTATCACATAGGTTCCGGGAGCCAGATCAGTAAAAACAACGCTGGAGCTACCCTCCGTTATCGTTCCTTTAAGTATTCTATAATGTTTCTCATATTTTTCATCAGGAATAGAGCCGTCTTCGTTATACAAAGCAAATTGTATCACCCCCTCAGAATTACGTGAATTATTTACTTCTACGGTTAGCGAATAAGTACTCCCTGTTTTCGTAGTTGAAAATGATGTTAGAAATAGCAATATGGATAACAAAACTATGTTTCTCATTAATATCTTTTTTAAAGTATATAGTTGATTAGATCTTTAATTTTCGAAAAGCCTTATCAGGATCAAAGCCCGATATGTCTTTATTAACCTTGGTTGGTCCACAGGAATCAGCGCCTAAGCCACATCCTCTATTTAAGATTCCTTGAATAAGCAGAACAGATCCCATCAGTCCCATAGCCCAGCTCTTTTCGCCAAAGGCTGCGAATACAAAAAACCCACCGATCACAATGCGGAGTATACGTGTAAATGATAAATTCAATCCCTTCATTATTTAACTAATTTTTTACCGTCTCTTTCCCAACCTAAAACTCCTTTATTAAGCTCATAGATCTCAATGAATCCCATGTCTTTCAATGTACTCATGGCTGTTTTACTCCTGTTACCAGACCGGCAATAAACAAAGATCACTTGACTTTTATCCAATTCGAGTTCTTCAATTTTTGCTATAAAACCCGAAGCGGTAATATCAACCAATATACCTCCTTCTATGTGTCCCTGAAGAAACTCATTCCTCGTTCTCACATCGATCATCGGGCCTGGTTTTTGGACCATCATTTCACCCCAGTCATTAGTATTAAGTGACAAAGCAATTGATCCCTGTCTCTGGGCAACTTGAAGGTTTTGTTCCTGACTTGCTGTCTGGCTAGGTTGACAAGCTATTAGGACTATCGATAAGACTATCGAATATAAAAAATTGATTTTTTTCATTAATACATTTTAATTCTTATGTGGTAATTTATCTTTTACTAGTCCGTATAAAAATGAACCAAATAATGCGCTTAAAACAGCTATTACCATAACTGTAGAACCGTAACCTATTTGAATATATAATGGACCAGGACAAGAACCTGTTAAAGCCCAACCTAAACCGAATATTGTTCCGCCAAGTAAATATTGCAAAATTCCATCATAAAACTTTGGAATGTGAATGGGCTTTCCATCTATATCCTTCATCTTACTCCTCTTGATCCATTGATTAAAGATCAAACTCGTCATAACGGCCATTCCAATAATTCCAAACATATGGAAGGATTCGAATCGAAACATCTCATAAATCCTGTACCAGGATATCACTTCACCTTTAGATAAAACAAATCCAAAAGCTACTCCAATAATAAGTAATCGTAAATTTTTCATGTCTTTCGGATTAAAGGTTCATAATAATTGGGATTAAAATAAAGGACGTTATCATTCCTCCAATAAAAAAGCCTATAACTGCCACCAATGAAGAAAACTCCAAGTTTGCAAGCCCTGTAATAGCATGTCCGGATGTACATCCATCAGCATATCGAGTACCAAAGCCTACTAACATTCCACCTATAACAATAAAGATAAATCCCTTGATCGAAAAGAGTGTATCCCAATTAAAGATCTCTACCGGAATCATCGTTTCATTAAATGAGCTAAATCCCATTTCCTCTAAAGATGCAATTGTTGATGCTGAAAGGTCAACGCCAACTTCATTAGGAAATACAACTCCAGCAAGGTAACCTCCTATGATCATTCCAAGCACAAATATCAAATTCCAGATATCATCTTTCCATTTGTAGTCGAAGTATTTAGTAAACTTTCCGGCTCCTAACATCGAACAGGCTGTTCGATAGGTACCTGATATTCCAAACCTCTTCCCTACAAAATAGAGGGCAAAATAAATAAGACCAATTGCCGGACCGGCAATGTACCATGGCCATGGCTCATACAATAAAGCGTGCATCATAATATATTCCGTTTTAGGTGAATGAATCGGCAGGAATATAGAATAATTTTACTTAACTCAAAGTGACAATCTCGCCTTTCCAGTCAAACAATCCTCCAAATAAGTTAGTTAACTTAGTAAATCCCATGTTTGCCATCATACTGCAAACGTTAGCACTACGGGCTCCCGAACGACAATAAACAAAATAATTAACATCCTTATCTAAGCCTTGTATCTTCTGGCTTAAGTCAGGTGAAAACATATCAAAATGTAAAGAATCTGGAATATGTCCCATTCTGAATTCTCCATCAGTTCTTACATCAATTAATACAATAGACTTATCCTCTTCTAAGGCTTGTCTAAATTCTCTTTCCATTAAATTATTAAACATACTAGTCTCTCAATTTTGTTTTTAATAGATATTTAATCTTCTTTTTATTACAATAAACTACCTACAATGTGCTTGGACAAACGTACTCTGTACGTGGTACATCTGTCAGTTTTATTTCATCAAATCCACCATTGATATTCACCAAGTTTTTAAAGCCTTGGTTTTTAAGAATAGCGATCGTACTCATTGAACGGTATCCACCTGCACAGTGTAAATAATAGGTTTCATCCTTATCCAGGTCATCTAAGTGATCAAAAAGATAGTCTAAAGGGAAACTGATCGCATCGCTTACTCTTTCAGCATCAAATTCTGATGGTTTTCTTACATCCAGTGTTTTGATATCATTTTCACAATGAAATTTAGAAAACATTTTAGCTGATAGTTGACGCTCCGTTTCAGTAGGCTCACCGTGTTCGAACCATGCCGAAAATCCTCCTTCCAAATATCCTCTTGTATTATCATATCCCACACGAGCTAGGCGAGTTAATGCCTCTCCTTCTCTACCTTCTTCTGCAACCAAAATGATTTTCTGCTTGATATCCTGAATAATAATTCCTACCCACATGGCAAAATTCCCATCGAGTCCAATAAACCAAGAACCAGGTATATGTCCTTTACCATAATCCATTTCATGACGGGTATCTAAAACTATATACTCATCATTTTGCATCAGTTCTTTGACTTCAGTTACATTTAATGCTCTGTCGCCACGGTGCATAACATCATCGATGCTTTCGTAACCGTCTTTATTCATCATCGCATTCAATGGGAAATATTGAGGTGGGGGTAACATACCTGTCAACACTTCAGAAACAAACTCTTCCTTCGTCATATCCTCGCGCAAGGCATAATTCGTTTTCTTCTGATTTCCCAGGGTATCAACCGTTTCTTTACTCATGTTTTTCCCACAAGAAGAACCCGCGCCATGTCCGGGATAAACGATAAGACTATCCGAAAGAGGCATGATTCTTTCTCGCAATGATGTAAAAAGTAATCCGGCAAGATCCTCTTTTGTGACGTCTGATTTTATCGCAAGATCTGGTCTTCCAACATCTCCAAGAAAAAGAGTATCACCCGAAAAGATCGCGTGGTCATTTCCATTTTCATCAATTAAAAGAAAGGTTGAACTTTCCATTGTATGACCAGGCGTATGCAATACTTTAATTTTCACATTACCGATCTCAAAGATTTGATTATCCTCAGCTACAATGACATCGTAATTTGGAGTTGCTGTAGGTCCATATACAATTTTTCCACCAGTCTTTCTCGCCAGGTCTATGTGTCCGGAGACAAAGTCAGCATGAAAATGCGTTTCAAATATATATTTGATCTTCGCATTATCGTCTTTCGCTAATTTTAAATAAGGGGTTGATTCTCGAAGGGGATCAATAATTGCCGCTTCACCGTTCGATTCAATGTAATATGCCGCCTCAGCTAAACACCCTGTGTAAAGTTGTTCTACTCTCATAATTCAAAATTTTGCCTGTTTCAATAGGTTCTGCAAAGATAAGAATTCAAAATAAGCCCAATAGTAACTATTGTTACAGGCCTTTTACGGGGCTGTCAACTAGTTTATTCTATTAATAAAATTCCAAGACAATAATTAGTATTTCTTACTCTCAAGTTGAAAGTATCTCTATTCATTTCTTTTACTTTATAATTATCATATATTGACAAATCATTCAAGAAACATATATTCAACGGTTTATTACATCATACTATTTTAAATTTTGTTTAAAATGAAACGTACCTGGCTTTATCTATTTTTATTATTATTCTTAAGTAATTGTATCGATTCCAAAAAAGGGAAAAAAGAGCTGAAAACGGATACTGCTTTTTCTCTTCTTAATTCAGATCAATCGGGTATTAATTTTACCAATAAAATAAGTGAAAGCAACAAACTCTCGATTCTCGATTACGAATACTTTTATAATGGGGCAGGTGTTGGAATTGCAGATTTTGATGGGGATGGTCTGTTAGATATCTTTTTTGGAGGAAATCAAGCCAGTGATCGATTATATAAAAACACGGGTGATATGCATTTTGAGGATATTACTAAAGAGGCAGGCATCGATCATAATGGTTGGACTATTGGTGTTTCGATTGTAGATATTAATTATGATGGTTTACCAGATATTTATCTATCCAGGTCAGGGCCAGTTGCTTCAAAGCGAATGAATGCTCTGTATATAAATGAAGGTTCATTTAAATTTACTGAACAAGCATACGAGTATGGATTAGACATTGATGCTCCTTCCAATCAAACAAGCTTTTTTGACTATGATAAAGATGGTGATCTGGATGCATACATGATCACTCATCCAACTAATTTTACTGATACGTATAATATTTCTGAATTGCTTTCAGCGGTTGACCGTGGAGAAATAGAATCAGATATTTTACTTAAAAATGAAAATGGATTTTATGTTGATGCCACAAAAGAAGCGGGGATAGTAGAGTATGGACATACGCTAGGTATGGTTATTAGCGACCTTAATAACGATGGCTGGCCTGATATTTTTGCAACCAATGATTTTCATAAACCGGATGTTTTGTATGTAAATAATCACAAAGGGGGATTTTTTAATGTTGCGAACCTAGCTTTTAAACATACAAGTAATAATAGTATGGGTTGTGATATTGCTGATATTAATAATGATGGTTTTATGGATGTATCAACGATGGATATGAATTTTTTATCCCATTATAGGTCTAAGACAAATATGCCAAGTATGAGTACTGAAAAGTTCAATGCAAAGGTTGAACTGGGGTGGAATTATCAATATATGTCTAATACGCTACAGATAAATACCGGCAAAGGAAGCTTTAGTGATGTCGCACAACTTGCTGGAGTACACCAATCCGATTGGAGTTGGTCGACTTTACTTGTTGACCTAAATGGTGATAATGCAAAAGAGTTATTTATTACAAATGGGTACAAAAGAGATCTAGCAAATAACGATCTTGTAGATATTCAAAATAAAGCCAATGCGAAAGAAAAGATGAAAAGCATTGATGATTATCTTAAAAATATCCCACAAACACTCGTGAATAATTTTGTTTTTGAAAATACCGGTCAGCTTCATTACGAAAATGTAAGTATAGCATGGGGTTTTGAAAAAGGAATGCATAGTCATGGTGCTGCTTATGGGGACCTAGACAACGATGGGGATCTGGACCTGGTCATCAACAATGTTGATTCCAAATCGGTGATCTTTGAAAACAACCTAAACCCGGACAGATATGTGAAAGTACAAGTAGAGTCGATGGATGAATATTGGCTCAATGCCCGTACTTATTGTCTATTCGATAATGACACCTTACTAAATGAATTACAGCCTATTAGAGGTTACGCGAGTTCAATGGCTCCTGAATGGATCTATTATCCGGATGAGAATCAACGTCTTCCAAAAGTTTTGGCCTACACTCTTTCTGATGGAAATACTTATGAAATGCAATTAAAAGAAGGTTTAAATGTAATTAGCGATAATGATCCACCCTCTTCATTTAACCCAAATCGAAAGTACTCAGTTTACATTAACGACGCGATAAACAATGCTGGAGTACAATTTAATTACAAAGAAAATACATACGATGATTTTGCCGCACAGAGACTCTTGCCACATAAAGTAAGTGTAGCAGGACCATACGTTAGTAATGCAGACATTAATAATAATGGATCAGATGAGTTGTTTATTAGTTCTTCTACTGGAAATTCAGCGCTATTATGTGTTCAAAATAGTGTTGGAGGGATTAATGCAATTCAATTAGATGTTTTCAAAAATGATAAAAAGTATGAAGATGAAGGGGCTGTTTTTATTGATGTAAATAAAGATGGTCTTAAAGACCTTTTTGTAAGTTCTGGCGGAGGTGTATACAATGCCGGAAATGAAAATAATGCAGATAGACTTTACATAAACACGGGTGACGGTGATTTTAAAAAACAAACTATTAAAAATTCATCTTTTGTAAATGGTGGTACAGCTATCGTGGGCGACTTTAATAAGGATGGAAATGATGATGTGTTGGTAGCAGGACGTGTGAGTCCAAATCAATATCCTTTGCCTGCCCCTTTTACTCTATGGCAAGGAAATGGGAAAACCCTTAATGAAGTTAATGCAGAAACGATCTTTCCAACAATAAATTCACTGGGAATGATACAGGACCTTGTATTTATAGATTTAAATAAAGATGGACTTAAAGACCTGATCTGCACCGGTCACTGGATGGGAGTGGAGGTTTTTTATGCAAACAATAGTGGTTTTGATCCGCCAAAAAGCTTGATTACTTCTAAAACAGGTTGGTTTAATACACTTGAAGTTAGTGATGTAAATAATGATGGGTTTTTGGACATTGTAATTGGTAATGAAGGAATGAATAATAAGTATAAAGCTGCTGAAAAAAAACCACTAAAGATCTATGCTGCAGATTTTGATAATTCAGGTACGCATGACATTGTTCTGGCAAAGAATGAAGGAGATCTTCTTGTTCCGGTTAGAGGAAGAGAGTGTTCAATTGAACAAGTTCCTGAAATTCAAACCGCACTTCCAAGTTTTGAAGAATTTGCCACTTCAACCCTTGATGAGATCTATAGTAATGAGAGTTTAAATGATGCTTATTTTGCTCAGGTAAATGAATTTAGGCATGCGATTCTTTATCAAGATCAAGGTGGTTCTTTTACTTTTACACCCTTACCTCACGAAAGTCAAATCAGTCCAATAATGGATTGGGAATTAATTGACTTGAATCATGATGGCTTGATCGATATTATAGGAGTGGGAAATAGATATAATACCGAGGTTGAAACTTCTCGTGGAGATGCCGGAACCGGCTTAGTTTTACTGCAAGAAAAAAATGGGGATTGGAAGTCTTTATCGCCTTTGGAAAGTGGATTGTATAATCCAAATAATGCACGAAGCATTACTCTTTTATCTAGAGGGGATGGCTTATCCTACTTTATTGGAAATAATAATGGCCCTTTTAAAGTAATTGATGTTGCTAAATAATTTGGCTTACAATAGTGAAGAAATTCGCTCAGATAGGATGTAGATACCCATAATCAATACAAACCAACCAAAGCCTTTTTTAAGTTTATTTCCGCTAATAAAGCGACTTAACCAGGTGCCAATAAATATTCCACCTATGGCAATAGCTGTAAATAAGAGAAGGAAAGTCCAATCAATTCCATTTCCACCTCCTATTTGAGGGTTTCCAAGGTCACCTAAGAAGCCAATTAATGACTTTGTAGCAATAATTAAAAGCGATGTTCCAACCGCCATTTTCATTGGTAGTTTTGCTAATATTACCAAGGCAGGAATGATTAAGAATCCACCTCCAGCGCCTACTATTCCTGTTACAACACCCACTACAGCTCCTTCTAACAAAATCATTGGGTAGTTGTATATTATCTCAGAATTTTCATTTCCCGGATCTTTTCTACCTCTAATCATGGTAAAAGATGCAAGGAGCATTATTATAGCAAAGAACACCATAATTCCCATATCCCCTGATACTGTGTAATTTCCAGTCGTAAAGAGCACATCTGGAATGGCCGGAACCAAATACGCACGCGTTAAATAGACTGCTATAAGAGCCGGCGCAGCAAAAATTACAAGTGTTTTATAATCAACAAGTCCTTTTCTTGCCATACGAATTCCTCCTATCAAGGCAGAAAATCCAACAACGAATAAAGAATAGGCTGTTGCTGTTTTGGCATCAATCCCAAATAAGTAAGTGAGTGCTGGTAGTGTTAAAATTGAACCGCCGCCGCCAATTAGTCCAAGTGATATACCAATTAAAACTGCCGCGAGGTATCCAAAAATGCTAATTATATCCATAGATCATTTGTTCGGGGCAAAAATATACTCTCAAGACATTAAGGAATGTAACCTTAGTTACCTGAATAAATAACTATAAAACCGGATCGAGAAAGTCGATTCGATTACGTGATAGTGCTATTTTACCGTGTTTCTCTAATTGCTTTAATAATCTGGAAATTACTTCTCTTGATGTATTAAGTTCATAAGCAATTTCCTGATGAGTTACTCGGAGCGCTTTCTTTCCTGTTGCTCTTACCTTGTCTACGAGGTACTTATATAAACGCTCGTCCATCTTCATAAAGGCAATACTATCGATGGTACTTAATAACTCGTTAAAGCGGATATTATATGTTTGAAAAACAAAAGCCTTCCATGAGTTGTATTTATCCATCCAACTGTCTAAGAACTTAATAGGCACCATAATAATAGTGCAATCTTCTTCAGCGATCGCTCTGATATGACTTTTCATATCATTCATACAACAAGTTAGTGCCATTGCACAAGTTTGCGCGCCGTTTAAATAGTAAAGGAAAAGCTCATTTCCTTCCTCATCTTCACGGATTATTTTTACAGAGCCATCAACTAAAAGAAAAATGGATTTGATATAATGATTAATCTCAAGAACGATGTCTCCTGCCTTATGAGATACTAGGGTTCCGTTTTCAGCAATCTCTTTGACAAGGGCTTCCTCATGTAAAATTGGAAATTTTTGCCTTATTAGCGATTCAATGTATGGTGCATTATTCATGGTAAGAATTTACTGTAAAAATAGAAATCCTGAGAAACTTTGCTTTATAGCTGAGGAGGAATTTCTTGAGAAGATGCAGAACCGAACCTAAAACCGAGCATTATTTCATGGCTTCCACTACTATATGTAGATAAAGAAGAGGTCGTAAGATCATAGGCATAGCCGATCATTAGCATTTGATTATAGTTAAAACCAATACCAAAAGAGATAGCATCTTCAGTTCGGTATGTTATTCCTAACCAGATCATTTCTTTGTAGTAAGTCCAAACTGATAGGTCAAATTGAACAGGAGTTGGGCTCTTCCATCGCATCAAAACAGAAGGTTCAATAATAAAGTCCTCACCTATATCAAATTTATAGCCTCCATTTATCATATAATGATCTTCTAACTTAGCTGTTTTAGTTGCTGATTCATAAATATTAATATTATTGGGAATTACTTGAGGTATAGAAATTCCTGCATAGTATTTTTCCGAATAAAAATAGACGCCAAACTTCGATGTAAACTCTAGGGATGAACCTAAATAGTTTTGTAAGGCAGGGTCATCGATAGCATCCAACCTGATCTGTGTTCCATCAATAATATATTGTTCGAATCCTAGTCCGAGCCCAAAACTTAATCTCATCTCATCATTTAATTGAAAATGATAAGCATATGAACCTTGGAATCCCGTTCGTCTTGTAGGGCCAACAATGTCTGTATAGATCATTGCTCCTACACCCATCTTTTGTGATGCCAGTGGTCCGTATGCGTTGAGGTTAAAGGTTCGTGGAGCGTCTGTTATTCCTCTCCATTGATATCGTTGTATCAATCGGGCGTCTATATACTTTTCTGAACCGGCTACTGCGGGATTATATATGTATTTATTAAATTGGTATTGTGAGAATAATGGGATCTGTTGTGAGAAACCCAGTTGACTTCCACCTAGCGTAATCCCTACCAACAAAAAAAGCACTTTATAAATTCTTGAATTTTTCATGTCTCTCGGATTATCGCATTATAGTTAATGGACCAGTAAATGGCTCTGGATAGTCTTTATCTTTTAGATCGATAACGTAATAATAGGTTCCTACAGGAACTAATTTACCGCTATACATTCCGTCCCAAGGTTCTGTATATCCTTTAGATGAAAATAGTAGTTGTCCCCATCGATTAAACAAGCTAACCTCAACATTAGGGAATTTCGATAGATCGCCAATGATCCATACATCGTTTACACCATCGCCATTTGGTGTAAACCCATTGTTTGGAATAAACTTGGGTTTTACAACCACAACCATAGTATCACTTGACACACAGGTATTAATATCTTCGACGTAAACAACGTAAATCGTATTTTCTGAAGGGTTCGCTGTTGGATTAGCCAGCGTGCTGTCATCCAGTGATTCCGACGGTATCCATGCAAATATACTTCCGTCAGCTGCTGTTGGATCTCCTCCTATCATAATCGATTCTTCGAGAATAATTTCCAGATCAGGTCCCGCATCAACAATTGGGGTTGCCAAAACAACTGCATAAGCCGTGTCTGAAGAAGTACATATTCCATCACTTATTTGATAGATATACCCCATATTTCCAACAGGAGCATCAATTATTAATGTATCACCCAAGGAAAGTATGTTTCCAAGAATGTCCGTCCATAAAGAATTTACACCATTTCCGTTTCCAACAAATACAGCTGGCCCATAACCCTGACAGTAAGAAGTGTCGTTTCCAGCATCGGCTATCAACGAGGATAATGATGAAATCACAAACTCTTCACTGTGAGTACAACCGATATCGTCTGTAATACTGATCGTATAGTTACCGGGAAGTAGATCTGATATTATAGTATCAGTCTCTCCTATTATCGTGTCTAAGTTATTATCGAGCCATTGGTAGATATAAGGAGGGCTTCCTCCCACAACGGTAATACTAATACTACCTGTGTTGTCATTTTCACATTCTGTTTCAACAATTACCGTATCACTTACAATAATTGGATTGACCTGCGAAACAGTAAAAATCTCAGTAAGATTACATCCTGAATTTAGATCTGTTATAAGAACACTCCAGTCACCACCACATAATCCACCAACACTATCTGTTCCTTGACCAAATGAAGGTTCCGGACTCCACAAGAAGGAGTAATCACCTGTTCCACCTGTCGGCTCTATACTTGCCCATCCATTACAATCTCCTTCACAATCCTCATTACCAATTTGAATATTAGCAAAGAGAGGTGAAATCTCTGAAATCTCAAACTCAATGCTTTGTACGCATCCGTTATCATCTGTAACTTCTAGTATCCATGTCCCACCACAAAGTTCGCCAGCAAGAGCTGTTCCTTGTCCTGTACCCGGTTCTGGTGACCAAAGGTATGTATAAGACCCTGTTCCACCACTAGCTGTTGCTGCAGCTTCACCATCACAAATTCCAGAACATGTAGCATCAACTACTGCTATATCGATTACAATTTCAGTGGCATCATTTACTACGATGTTTTGGTAGCTAATACAGCCACTTCCGTTTGTAACTCCAACAATATAAGACCCTGAAATTAAGTTAGTTATTGTATCGGTTGTGAATCCAATATCAACGCCTAATGCGTCGTACCAATTCACCGTACAAGGAGCATCACCACAAATATATTCTACCCATGCCATTCCATCGTCTCCGCCAAAGCAGCTAACATCTACCTTATCACTAATTAGATCCTCTCCACCCTCTTCACTTACAATAGCCACAAAAGTTTGTGTACATAAACTATCATCTACAACTACACAATTATATACACCTTCTGTAAGGTCAGTGATACTAGATGTGGTCACTCCCAGATCATTTCCTCCAGCATCAAACCATTGATAAGTATAAGGAGCGATTCCTCCACTTACTACAAGGTCAATACTTCCGTCTCCGGGGTTCATATTACATGAAGCATTAACAACTGTACTATCTGCAACCATTGCTGAAGGCTCAAGAATTACGAAATTAATAGTGGTATCACATCCATTATTATCTTCAATAGTAACTGACCAATCACCAGCAAACAATCCTCCAACATTTGGATTTCCTTGTCCAGAACCAGGTTCAGGCAACCAATTGTAGGTGTATGGTTCTTCTCCTCCACTGGCAATTACCTGAGCACTTCCGGAATTATCCCCATTACAACTTGCATCAGTAACACTCACAATTCCTGAAACTATTGTATAGTCCAAGACTTCGAATGTTACAGTAGTATCACAACCAATATTATCTTCTATTATAACCTGCCATAATCCGGGACATAGTCCACTCACACTCAATTCTCCTTGACCACTTGGCGGTTCAGGAATCCATGTTATAGTATAGTTTCCGTTTCCTCCAATAGGGTTTATCGTTGCGATTCCATCGCATGGTCCATTACATGATACATTATCAAAATCTAAATTAGGTTCGATTGGGTTTATCGCATCAATTTCAAATGCTAAAAACCACTCACATGAAAGTCCATTCTCAATTCCGATCCAGTAAGAACCTGCAACTAAAGTGACAATATCTCCGGCAACTGGTAGAGGCGTCCCAAATTCATCATACCAAGTAATAACACACGTCGGATTTAAACAATTATATAGAGCAGACACTGTACTCGAATCACCAGGACATAAACCCGGTAATATCTGTAATGTTAGCGTATCAGCACCTTGATCATTGACTGCCATTGTATAGTTCTCTGAACACATATTAGCATCCGTTACCAAAACAGTATAAATTCCTGCAAGTAAATTAATGGCTGTTGGTGTTGTTTGAGCTGCTCCATCGTTCCATAGATAGGTATATCCAGGTGTTCCTCCTGATACCACAACACTTGCTTCACCGTCATTGATACTACATGTACTTTCAATTGTACTTGTAGTAGCTAATAATGAGTCGGCTTGTAATACCGTGTATGTGTTACTTAAAATACATCCCGGATTATTTGCATCTTCAATATCAATCGTATAATCACCTGCAGTGAGTCCACTTCCTATTGCTGTTCCATTCCCGATAGGAGGGGTTGGGTTCCAGGTATAGGTATAAATACCTGACCCTCCTGAAACGGCTAAGTCTATTATACCATCATTTCCTCCCTGACAATTAACATGCGTAATCGTTTCACTAACCGTCATTAAACTTGGTGAGCCTACGTTAACTATAAGTGTTGTATCACAAAGGTTTGCGTCTGTAATTATAACCGTATAATCTCCAGCACATAATCCAATGGCTGTTGGTGTTGTTTGGGCTGCCGCATCATCCCATAAGTATGTGTAAGGCAGTGTTCCTCCACTTGGTGAAACACTTGCTGTTCCATCACAATCCCCATTACAAGCAACATCCGTACTTGATGGATTTGGAATTATTAAGAGCGGCTCGTAAATGCTAAATGGAACATTATTGGTACATCCTGTTGCGTTGGTTATAGCAACAAAATAATCACCGGCAACTAATTGTACCGTATCGCTACTTAATCCTAAACTAGTATTTGTTAGCGCATCATACCATTCGATAGTACATGGTGCATCATTACAAACATACTCAGCGATAGCGCTTCCTGTGTCGCCATTGCATAATGCATCTGTTGTTTGAATTGTAATATTTTCAGGTGTTATATCATTGATAAGAACAAGAACAGTCCCGTTACACCCATCAGAGTCAGTAATCGTTACTAAATAGCTACCCGCACATAAAGCTGTAGCTGTATCATTATTGATCCCAAGGTCATTACCCAGCGCATCTATCCATTGGTAATTAGTATAAATACCTGTTCCTCCACTTGCAATAACTTCTGCTGCTGCAATGCAAGGAGGGTTTATACTGCAATCTCCTAAAATGTATTGGTTATACGTTCCGTTAACTGTGCTCTGCGGCGTGATGGTATAGGTTTCGGAATAACTACATCCAATTGGTGTAGTAACTGTAAATGTATAATCGCCTTCTCCCAAATTAGTAATTATCGTATCTGTTCCAATAACTACAGAAAAAGCGTCTGTCCATTCGTAAGTATATGGAAGGGTCTCTCCGCTAACATTTACACTTATCTGTCCGTCATCAAATCCGCCACAAGAAATCTGTTGTATTGTTGGTATAAATACCAGTGGAGCTGAGCCATTTAAGATAAAGGGCACTTGGATGCTGCAATTATTATCATCCGTCACTATTATGCTATAGTTTCCGGCTCCCAATCCCGTTATTAAAGCAATGTTTCCAATGGTATTTCCAAGATCGTTTTGGTATTCATAACTATAATCTGCAAAGACCGTCCCACCACTAACCGTTGCCAACACTTGTCCGTTCAAATCACCATTACATAAAGGATCATTTATTGTTAATACAACACTCAAAGCAGAAGGCTCTCCAATCGTAAGGATAGTACTAATGCTACATGCATTATCATCAAAAACAGTGATAAGATAGTCGCCTGCCAATACTCCATTTATTGAGTTCGTAGTAGATATCACTACACCTGGGTTTAGAACACTTTCCCATTCATAAAAATAATCTATAAAAATCGTACCTCCTGAAGGTAAAACTTGCGCACTACCTGAGGCTTCACCGTTACATAATGCATCGGTGGTCGACGGGTTCAGGAATAATTCCGGTGATTCAAATACTTCGATAGAATCAGTGGAAGAACAATTATTAAGATCATAAACAATTACAGTATACACACCTATTGGAATAGAGGTGATGATCTGAGTAGTTGCAATCAGTGTATTTGAGTCATCGTACCACTCTATAATATAATCAGCAG
This sequence comes from Flavobacteriales bacterium, assembly GCA_030591505.1. Lineage (GTDB taxonomy): Bacteria > Bacteroidota > Bacteroidia > Flavobacteriales_D > JAHECK01 > JAHECK01. The sequence goes on from JAUVAY010000001.1 coordinate 19,435, forward strand.
GTGTAATAATGGTCCCTCCTGAAATAGCAACAGCGGCAGAACCAGTACTTTCGCCAGCACAATCGATATCTAATTTGGATAAATTAAGTGATAAGGCTTGCAAGGGTTCGTTAATCGTATGAACTTCAATTAGTGTACATCCCGTTACATCGGTAACTGTTAAGGTGTAATCTCCAGCAGGAACATTTGATATTCCATTTGTAACAGAAATTAGGTTATTTCCACTGTCTCTCCAATCATAAAGAAATCCTCCATTTCCACCTGCTGTAACCACTGTTATTGCTCCTGTACTGTCTCCAGCACATAGAATATGGGTTATTGTCGGGATTATTGAGATAGCCAATGGTTGATCAACAGTATAAACTACAGTTACAGCACAACTATTTGCATCGGTAACGATCAATGTGTAATCACCTGCTTCCAATCCTATAATATTCTGATCTGTTGAAACGTATCCATTAGGGCCTGTCCAACCAACGATGAAAGGGGGCACACCTCCCGTGATTACAGTGGAGATCTCACCTGTAAAATCGCCATTACAGATAACATCAACGATGGTTTCGGTAATTACTATCTGAGGTGGATCGACTAAAATAAAGGACGTATCATCAAAACATAAATTCTGGTCTGTTAATGTAACAGTATAGCTTCCTACTTCAAGGTTTGAGATGTTTTGATTTGTTGATGTAAACCCATTCGGACCAGTCCAAGAATAACTATAACCCGGAGTTCCTCCTGTTGGGTTGATATCTATTGCGCCATCATTTGCACCAATACAAGTTATGGGAGTTATAAGTCCATTAAAAAAGATCTCTGAAAACTCGCTTATGGTGTATGTTTCAGAATGAGTACACCCCAATGCATCCGTAACGTTCAATGTGTAATCTCCTTCTGCCACATTTGAAATTGCATCCGTTGTACTAATTTGAACGTTTCCAATATCTCTCCAATCGTATAGGTAACCCCCGTTACCACCTGCAACAGTCACTTGAATTGACCCTGTGGCATTACCAAAACAAAGTACATCAACAATGGTAGGTGTGAAAATTATTGGAGCAGGTTCAGCAACCGTATAGGTCATTATTAGAATACAATTGTTTGCATCGCTAAGGGTAATGGTGTAATCACCACCTTCGAGTCCCGAAATATTCTGGTTATTGGAAGTAAATCCATTTGGACCTGTCCAAGATGTTGTATACGAAGGGGTACCGCCACTAATTACAATACTGATAGCTCCGTTTACATCCCCATTACAGGTAAGATCAGTAATCGTTTCTACACTATTTAATGGAAGTGGTTCTTCAATTGTTACTGATTGATTTTGAGTACAGTTATTATCATCTGTAACCGTTACTGTGTAGGTTCCAATAGGAAGCCCAGTAACATCAGCCGTTGTACCAACCTGAACATTCCCGGCATCTCTCCAATCGTATGTATAATCAACAGCTACAGTTCCACCACTGGCTACTACATGAACAACTCCATCAGCTAAACCAAAACAAGAAACACTATCAGCAGATGTGACAAGTGTAATAGCAAGGGGTTCGATAATATCAAAAGCAGTCGTATGACTGCAAAGGTTTCCATCACTAACAGTAATTGTATAGGCCCCTGCAATCAAATTAGTAACAAGCGGAGTAAGTCCGATCGGATTTGAGGCAGCATCTTCCCAGAGATAATTATAATTACCATCTCCTCCACTTACATTAATTACTGTTGCTTGTCCGTTGACATCTCCATTACATAGGAGGTCTAGTTTAATAAGTTCGTATCCAATTGTATCGGGTTCACTAATGGTTTCGCTTCCAACTATAACACAATTATTAGCATCCGTTACCGTATAATCGTAGGTTCCTGTAGGCAGGTTAATAATCAATGAATCTATTCCTACAGATATTCCTCCTGGATTCGTTAACCATGAATATGAATAGGGAAGGGTTCCTCCTGAAGGTGTTACTACAACAGAGCCATCGCTAACACCATTACAAGATGCAGGTGTATTCCCAGAAACGGCAGTCAGTAAAGGTGGTTCAGTAATTACAATGTTATTAAGCGTTAAACTACATGAATTAGCATCAATAATACTAACAGAATAGGAACCGGCACATAAATTACTTGCAATAGAATCAGTATAGCCAGCGATAGGATTATTAGCGGCGTCTAACCATTGGTAGGTGTACGGAAAAGTTCCGCCTGTGGGTGTTGCAATGGCCTCCCCAGGAGTACAATTACCGTTACATATTAAATGAGTGATACTTGTAATGCTAGCTGTAAGTACACTTGGTTCAACTATTTCAATAATCGTGTCTTTTGGACAGTTATTTACGTCTTCAACATGTACAGAATAGAAGCCAGCTATTTGATTTGTAATCGATGATGTTATTTCATTTCCGGGAGTCCATAAAAAGGTAAAAGGTCCTCCATTTCCTGAAGTTGGACTTGTAGTAATCTGTCCATCATTAAAGCCATTACAACTAACATCTGTAATTAAAGCATTAATATCTATTCCAAGAGGATCGTAAAGTGTATCATAACGTGTAACGAAACAGCCATTAGTGTCTGTTACAGCAATAGAATAAGGACCGGCAATTAAATTGATAGCAGTTGAAGCTGTTACCCCTGTTTCAGCAAAGCCATTACTCCATAGTACATCATAATCTGTTAAGGCTGGTGTCCCTCCAAATATATTTGCAATTATGGCCCCATCATTAGCGCCAACACATGAGGGTACTACGCTATTAAAAAATACATTAATAACAGAGGGTTCATTTATAAAGAAATTTGTAAATGATGTCGAAAAATCATCATTATCGATAACGATAAGAGTATAGGTACCTGCTCCAAGGTTATTTATAGGATTCGCTTCAATAATGTTTGTCCCAAGTGAACCACCTGTCCAGAAATATTGAAAAGGACCAATTCCTCCTGTCACTGATCCTATTGCTGATCCAAGCCCACCATTACACAAAGGGTTTGTTGCTGTTGCAATAGCAATATGTCCTGCTTTTAGTGTAGAAGCGTCATCCTCCCATTTATCGATGATCCATTTTGTTATCTTTTCTGAAATAATGAACACTCCGCCTTTTACCGAAGATGCATTTTTCAATTCGGGTTTAACAGGTGCTTTTATGAATGAAGCGTTAAGATTAAGGTTTAGTCCACTTTTCTGCGCGATATAAAACTCTTTTTTAATAGATACAACAACTCCACTTTGTACTTCAATATTGAAATTCTTCTTTGTATTGATCGAAATAGAGTTTACAGTGATGTTTTCTGAAATTGTTAAAACATCTCCTTCAGACAACGATTTTTTATCTATATGAATATTATCTGAAATATCAGGAATAGTAGATCCTCCGGGGCCACCAGAAACTTGTGCCCAATGACTAGCATCGTTCCATGTTCCAGTCCCTCCAACCCAATATAAGTCGTTCGCACTTATAATGATGGAAATAAAAAGAAGGCTGAATGTAAGTGTGTAAAGTTTTTTCAATGCCTTATATTTTAGTAAATGGTTGTCATATTAGTTTAATCAAATGCTGCACAGCGCACATTACTGCCATCATTAAAGTCACAAGTATTAAACCCTACAATGATCTCGTGTGATCCATAGGTTCCGTAGCTTATGTTGTTTATTATATAATCAAATGAATATCCCACAGAGACCATGTTAAACAACTTAACATTTATCAAAGCAGCAATAGCCGTTTGATTTCTATAGGAAACTCCCAATTGATATTTTTTATCAAGCTTGTAAATAAGGTTAATATCATATCCCATAGGACTGTCGTAAGCATACCTGGTTACGATTGAAGGAACCAGATCTGATCGTTCTGTCAGTCGAAAACTCTTGGCTGCCTTAAAAATATAGTGCCTTGCTGTTCGGGTATCCAATCCCACTTCCGGAATTGTAACATTAACAACATTTTGTATAGAAAAACCGATATAAAAACTTGAATTATAGAGTAATACACCAGGTGTTATAGCAGGATAAATAATATTCGCGGTTGAGCCCGAGATAGCGGGGTCATTAAAATTTGTAAGGGTTAAACCACTCACATCAAACCTATTTTGTATAATTCCTGCAAACAAACCTAATGATCCATATAAGTTAGTTCCTAATTTTACGTGATAAGCTGCTGCAAGTTCCAATTGAATGAAATTATAGGGTCCGGCCTCATCATTATAGATTCTTCCTCCTACTCCAAAAAAAGAAGTTCTTCGATTATTTCTCTTCTTTGTTATTTTCCCATTTCCATTAAAAAAAGCTGTTTGCGGGTTTCCTTCAAAACCCGTCCATTGATGACGGTAACCCACTTTCAGGTCTACACATTCGCCTGCTCCCGCAAAAGCAGGGTTAATACCAAAATTATTGAAGGTTGATTGGGTAAATAATGGCTGCTGTTGAGCCAATCCTCCGATAGGAATAAGTAAAATAAACAGTAAATAAATTTGCCTTTTTCTCATCTTATAATCGCTACAAACCCTGTTAATGGTTGTTCATTTTCAACTCCTAGATCATTTAATTGAATAACCCAATAATATGTCCCTTCCGGTAAATAATTTCCATCATTGGTACCGTTCCATGGACTTGTATATCCAACCGATGAAAAAACACGTTGTCCCCATCTATTATATACTTCTACAATAACATTCGGAAAAAGTTCTATTCTATTGATTTCCCATACATCATTATACCCATCTCCATTTGGGGTAAAGGCGTTTGGGGCTTTTAATGGGTCTACAATAAAAACCGTAACATTATCTGTAGCGCTGCATCCATCTCTACTTCCAGTGAGTGTATAAGTTGTTGTTTCCGATGGTGTGGCTATCGGGTTGGCGCTCGTTGAATTATCTAATGTATTACTTGGGGTCCAACTATACGAATCAGCCCCTGAACCTTCAAGTGCAATTCCTTGTCCTTCAATAATTATTTGATCCGGTCCTGCATCGATGCTAACTCCTGGACCGGTAACTATTATTGAGAAATCACAGGATGTTGTATCTCCTTGGTCGTTAACTAGGGCGTCAATCTGAATCCAATACTCAGTATTGGGATCTAATAAGGGTGCAGAAAGAACAAAATTATACTCTCCGGATAAACAATTTGAAACAGCCGACATGCTAGCGATATCACAGGGACTATCGGCTGTAAAAATAACCCCTTCCAATCCGTCACCGGTGCTTCCTGGTGTATTACACACGGTATCTCTATTGACAATTACATTTACATTCCCTCCCAAATCGTTCGTTGTAAAGCTATACCACACCGTTGCATGTGGAGTAAAACATATATTGTTCCCAGCGCTCGCTCCAGCTGTTGTCCCTTGAATACTTTCGTCCATACAAAGAATCTGCGCGCTAATGCAGTCATCATTAGGCGGTTGCGCCAGAGCATTTTTCTGAAAGCCAAATAATACTAGGCTTGTCAGTAAAAAAAATGCAGTTCTATTCAATCTAATTAAAGGATATAGCATGTCAAGGTAAAGTTGTCGATAATCATTTATATGACGGAATTAAACAAACTTTATTATCCACACTAGTATGTGGAAGAACTTTATCCTTAAATTAAAGGCTTGGAATATGGAAGCATATTAACTTTTTCATCCTTTTTAAAAAGTTGAAAAGTGCATTTAATATTTGTTTAAACTATTAAAAAAAAATACAGGTTTCTTTTGAGGAGATCATCTAAAATCCCGATTGTTATCAGGCCTTATTTAGGGAAAAAGTAAAGGTAGTTCCTTCTCCAGGATTGCTTCGAACAGTAATGGATTCATTGTGGGAATCAATGATATGTTTTACGATAGCTAAACCAAGGCCGGTACCTCCTTTATTTCGGGTTCTACTCTTTTCTACACGATAAAAACGCTCAAATATTCGATCAATATCTTCCTTTTTGATTCCAACACCATTGTCAATTATCTCCACAAGTATCTTTTTATCCAGTACATTATTACTAATAGCAATCTTTTTACCTTCTTTACTATATGAAATAGCATTATTTAGAAGGTTTGATACTACTTGAGCGATCTTATCCCTATCAGCAATTACCCACACTTCTTTCTCAATCGGATCATTTATTTTGATTTCAATCTTCTTTTTTATCGCTTTAAAATCAAGATCATTTTTGATCTCATATAGCAATTTAGTAAGGTCGAATCGTATCTTTTCAAGATTAAAATGACCTGATTCCAGTTTAGAAATTGCATCAAGATCATTTAGAAGATCTGTAACGCGTTCAACACTTTTCGAAGCGCGTTCCAAAAACAAGAGATTGATGTCCTTGTCCTCAAGCCCACCTTCCAATAAGGTTAATATATATCCCTGAATCGAAAAAATTGGCGTTTTTAGTTCGTGGGCTAAATTTCCAATAAACTCTCTTCTAAAATTCTCCCTTTCCTCTAATTGATCTATCGTTTTATGCTGATCAACCATCCATCGAGCAACATCTTTACTAACTTTTCCCAAAATATCCTTATTCATATTTAGGTCAAGTTCCGAAATGTCTTTATTCGGTTTAAACATTTGAGTAGCTCGATATAAAAGTTTGATCTTATAATAAATAAACCTTTCTAATGTGAAGTAGATGAGTGCAAAAGCGACTATAAAGATGAGTACGAAAGTCAATAATATCATCCATAAGTTAATATCCACATCTTTTAACCAAAAAATAACTATGATCAGAAATACTGAAAATAATGAAAGTAGTAATGAAATATAGATGCTTAATGAACGTGGGCTATTCGCTTGCATTAGCTTGAAAATTTATAACCAACACCTTTAATCGTTATAATAAAATCATCGCCTATTTTCTCCCGAAGTTTTCTAATGTGTACATCAATAGTTCTGTCGCCGACAATTACATCCTCACCCCAAATTGTATTCATAATAACATCTCTGGTGAAAACTTTATTTGGTTTTGACATCAAAAGGGTGAGTAATTCGAACTCTTTTTTCGGTAAGGAGATCTCAATATTATTTTGAACAACAAGGTACCTTTCCTTATCGATGAGAATTCCACCAGCTTCAATGTTCTCGAAATTATTTATTTGAACACCTGCGTTTCTTCTGAGCAAAGCCTTAACTCTGCTTAACAATACATGCGGTTTTATTGGTTTATTAATAAAATCATCAGCTCCTGCATTAAAACCAGTAATTTCAGCGTAATCTTCGTTCAATGCTGTTAATAGAGCGATTGTAATCCCTTCTAGGCCAGGCGTTGATCTTATTTTTTCGCAGGTTTCTATCCCATCCATTTCTGGCATCATTACATCAAGAAGAATCAAATGAGGTAAAAATGATTTTGCTTTTTCGACACCTTCTACACCATTAGTAGCTGTATCGACCTTGTAGCCTTTTTTCTTAAGGTTATACTCTAATAAGGTAAGAATATCCGGATCATCATCAACAAGTAATATACGTTGTTCGCTACTCATAATTATTTGAAGTTTAAGCAAAAAAACACAATGCAAAGGGAATGACCTCAGTATTGACTTTAAATTAATATTAAATAATCAAGCTATTAATAATATTATTCAAAGATGCCACTAAAATTTAGTTATTCTTAAGGTGATCTAATCGAAAACTGATTCAAAAATAAATCGCCGGATTTCATATTTTAAGTTAGCACAAAGTATTTTTATCTTTTCGTGAAAATAGCAGTAAAATGAATGACTTTTTAGACAAGCCTTTTGTATTGCGGGAAAGAATTAAGATAAGTGGGAACGATGGTACTGTAGAGTAAATCGGTGTGAGATCAATGCGTCTTTGAACCTTAGAAGGTAGATTGTTAATTGTCCCCAACCATCATTTTACAGATAATATCGTTGAAAACGTAAGTTCTGAACCGAGTAGAAAAGTGGTGTTAAAACTAGGTCTGACCTACGATACATCACCCGACAATATGAGAAATGCGATGAATATACTAAATGAAATTCACGCCAGTGAACCAGATCTTTTAGAGAATAAATGGTTGTCGTTTAATGAGTTCGGTGACTTTTCCTTAGGACTTACTTTTATTTATTATATCAAGGCAGGGGGAGATATCGGTGCAGTTCAGTCGCGAATAAACCTATCTATTTTGGAACGGTTTAATATAGCTGGACTTTCTTTTGCTTTTCCTACGCAGACAATTTTTACAGAGGAACTTAAGTAAACTTTTTAGGGTCTTCTAGTCTTTTTTTCATCCAGGATATTAGTGAGTTCAACTCATGATTTAGTTTTTCAATCATTTCAATAAGTTCATTACTCTTTATTCCTGATTTGGAGTTGTTTTCAATTTTTCGAATCAATTCGTGCAGCTCGCTATCTCCAAGAATTTGAATACTCGATTTAAGTTTATGCGCTCCTGCACTCACTGAGGAAAAATCTTCGCTTTTTAAAGATAATTGAAGGTTAGCTATTGCTTCAGGTGTGTTTTTGATAAATATTCCGAGCATTTCCCGAATAAAATCGTCATCGCCTTTTGTAAGGTCGATCAGCACTCTTAATCGTTCATCCTGTGTAGTTCCCTTCTTCATATTCTTTCATTTCCTTGAGTATTCTATAAATTGTTGATTTACCAATCTCTAAAACTTCAGCGATCTTAAGGATATTCTCATCGTACTTCTCCAAATAATATTGAATGATATCGAAGGTGTACCGTCGCAATGATTTTTCTTCGAGCATAAGGTTTGCCATCGGTTTTTTCGGGGAAAATATAATGTTATCCGGCTCAATAATGTTTCCATCACTCATAACAGCTGCCAGCTCCATAATTGCTTTTAATTCTCTAACATTTCCCGGAAAGCTATATTCAAGTAATTTTTTAACTGAATCCGGAGCTAAAGTCAGCGATTCCAGTTCATTTTCTTTTTCAAACTCCTCAATAAAAAACCTTGAGAGTATAACAATGTCAGTGCCTCGTTTATTTAAAGCCGGTAGTTTTATTGGTAAGCCTAATAAACGATAGAAAAGGTCTTCTCTAAATCTTCCTGCCTGAACTTCTTCAGTAAGATCTTTATGGGTAGCCACAATTACCCTGACATCAATAGAGAAACTTTTATTCCCTCCAACTTTTGTCACTTCTTTCTCTTGAAGTACCCTAAGCAATTTAGACTGAAGGTTTAAATCAAGGTCGCCGATCTCATCTAAAAATACCGTCCCATTATTTGCTTCTTCAAACTTTCCAATCCTTTGTACATTGGCTCCTGTAAAGGCTCCTTTTTCGTGACCAAATAATTCACTTTCTATCAATTCTGAAGGAATTGCAGCCATGTTAACCGCTACAAATGGTCCTTTACTTCGTTTAGAATTATAGTGGATTCCTTTTGCAACCATTTCTTTCCCGGTTCCTGTTTCGCCAGTAATTGATACAGTAATATTGGTCTTCAATGCCTTTTCCATCAAGGTAAAAACCTTTTGCATAGGCTCACTGTCACCAACCATGGTTGATGAGAAATCATATTTATGAGCTACCTCTTTACGTAATTGATTTAACTCTTCTTTTAAATTTACGTTTTGCTTAAGGTGTTTAATAATGTTCCAAATTCGGTCCTTGGTGTCTTCATCTTTAACAATATAATCGTAGGCTCCTTTTTTTAATAGATCGACTGCAGTAGAAACATCTTCCTGACCGGAAACTATTACGATGGGTATATCAGGGTCAAAGTTTTTTACTTTATTAATAAGGTCATCCGCTTTTTCCTCTCCTAAGGTATAATCCAAGGTAATCAGGTCGGGTCTTTTATATAAATTATGTAAAAGTTCTTTTCCGGTAGTATAAGCCTCAACTAGATTGTCGGGGTTCATCTTAATATGGTATTCGAGCATTTTCTTATACCACTCGTCGTCTTCGACAATAAAGACTTTAAATGTGTTTGGCATGGTTAGTTGTTTTCAATAGCAAGTTATCCCAAAATTATCATATCCTCCCAAAAAGAGACGTTTTTTTATTTTGGTCCTAAAGGTGATTGGGATATTGTGTACACTTATCTAGTTAGAGGGGTTAATCTAGAAGATTTCCCCGCAGATCCCTCAGATTCTCGCAGAACTCATTACAAAAATTTATATTCAAATAATACATCTCCTTTTTATTGAATAATTATATTTGCAGCCTAAATGGCCCTGTGGCGCAACTGAATAGCGCACTGGATTTCGGCTCCAGCGGTTACAGGTTTGAATCCTGTCGGGGTCACTAAGAACCTCCATTTTATGGAGGTTCTTTTCATTTTTGCCCTACCATTGCCCAACATAGTCGTTTTTACTCACTTTCTTATATAGAATAAGTGATGACTCAATTCCATCAATTGATTTATATTAATTAGTTATTTAATAAACTAGTCACAAAAAGAAGCCCCGCAAAAAATACACCGATCAGAAGCTGTGTACAACTACAAGTTAGGTGTTTTATTTTGGCGTTAGGTGTTATTCCTTTTGAGATTCTATCGTATCATTTTCGTATAATTTCGAATCATACCGTATCACTATCTATCGTATCACTATCGAATATTTTCGTATCATATCGTATCATTTTATCGAAAAATGTGTATCTTTGATTTAAGATGGAAAAAGTACATTCTCTTAAGCTCCAAATTGATTGGAAATTAATAAACATAATAAGTCAAATTGACCGATTTGATGCTTCATGGGCATCAATAGAAAAAAGAGAAGGCCAAAGTTTAAAACAACTGAAGTCAATAGCAACAATACGCAGTGTAGGAGCTTCTACTAGAATTGAAGGATCTAAAATGAGTAATGAGGAAGTAGATGTATTACTGAAAGATTTGGAAATTGAAAAACTTGAGGATCGAGACTCTCAAGAAGTTGCTGGGTATTTTGAAGTTCTGGATATTATATCGGATTCATTTGACGAAATTGAAATTAACGAAAACTCAATAAAAGGATTGCACAATTCCTTGATGAAGTATAGTGAAAAAGATCAGTGGCACAAAGGCGACTATAAACAGCACAGCAATAGTGTAGAAGCAACTCTACCTGATGGATCTAAACAAATAATATTTGAAACAACATCTCCTGGATATCCCACAGAAGATGCAATGAGAGCATTAATAGAATGGTATGATAATGATATGTCAACACATACTCTAGTAAAATGCGCCATTTTCATATATGAATTTGTAAGCATACATCCATTTCAGGATGGAAATGGAAGGCTTAGTAGGTTACTGTCAACACTTCTCTTGCTTAAACATGGATATAAATGGATCCAATATGTCAGTTTTGAACACGAAATTGAAAATCGAAAAACAGAATACTATAGAGAATTGCGACATTGCCAAGCTCAAAGACCAAATGAAAATGTGACAACATGGATTGACTTCTTTTTTGATGCCCTTACAAACATTCAGAAACAACTTCTTGAAAAGCTGGAAACAAAAGGGACAATAGCTAAATTATCTCCACGAGAAAAAAGCATTCTTGTATTTATTGAAACCAACCCTGGCTGTAAGTCCGGACAGATTTCAGAGAAATTGGATATACCAAGCCCTACTGTCAAGAGAATACTTTCTGATATGGTAAACAACAAGTTGATAGAGAAATTTGGATCAGGACCAGGAACGAATTATAGTGTTTAATAAAACAAAACCTATGAGCAATAGCGTCCTTCGGGACGTTATTACTCGTAGCTAAACTGCTGAAGGCTATTATTATGAAAAAATACAAGAGTGAGGTATTTGGCTTAATTCAAGAACCTGAAAACTTCGTTGAGCTTATTTTATTGTTATCAGATATCTCAGGTGAAGATCCAAGAGTTGTGATGTGGAGAGGTCAGAGTGATATTCAATGGCCAATTCATCACTCAATCCTATAAGGCTAAATCAGAATTGTTAACTTGCTATTTCTAAGTCAAAAAAGGCATGTCATCCTCTATAAAAACAACTTTTTTCCTCTCCTTAATCGCCCTCTTGTCTTTCTACTTATGGGAAAACACGGTTTTTATTAAAATAGAAGACCAACAAACCTGGCTACTTTACTTACATTTTGGCATTCTTCTAATTTCCTTCATTAGTATTAGGTGGACCTTTCTTCCTACAAAGTTTCAACCCTACTTAAGAGGGCTTATGGTAGTAAGTTTCTTTTTTATCATCTTTATACTATGGAACATTTTATTTAGATGGTATAGCGATACCTTCGATTTTAAAGGGAATATTTTCAGGGGTATTTTATATGGCTTTCGAGCGCCTTTTTATGGGCGATTAAAACCTGCTGTTGTTATAACTAAGTATTATCCTGCAATTGCAACTAGCGTCCTTTTCATAATTCTTGTAGTTACAATAAACTGGAAAAGTAAATCAAAATGGATCACTCCATTATTAGTTCTTCTAGGAGCGATTCTATTCTTCACCTTTGCCTGGGATACTTCCTTTCATAAAACTCTAATGGCCACTAATTGTCATTATAAAACGTTTTCAGAAGGTTTATCTGCTTTCCCCGACTGGGCTTCTTTTTTGTCAAGCTATACTGACCAAATGAGGTTTTTAGGTGCCCATAACAACCATTACCCACCAGGTGTCCTGATCTTACTAAAGCTAAACAACGAGCTATATCCATACTTAATAAAATTGCTTGTTATTATTGCTCCCATTCTGTCGATATTCCCCTTAATAGGAATTTTAAAACACTTTTCTATTTCCACTCAAAGCATCAACCTTTATATCGCCTTTTATATCTCAAGCTTTGCGCTATTGTTCTTTCCCGGTCGAGCTCTAACTCCATTACACCTTCCGCTTGCTACTTCCTTTTTATACTTGTTGATCAAATCGTTTGATAAGAAGCAAATTAAATATGGTGTTCTAGCAGGGGTCGTTCTATCTGTTTATGCATTTCTCTCTTTTTCCTTCCTTGTATTTACCTTGTTTTGTTTCGTTTTTATTGCCCTCCTTTTAGTTTATAAAAAGATCGAATTGCAACAACTAGTATTGCCTTCTCTTGCTATCCTTACTACGTTTATTGTGATTTACACTGCCGTAGATCTGCTCTTTGATTTTAATTTATACACCTGTTTTAATGAAGCTTTTCGTAATGAAGGTGCGCAAATGAAAAGTTCTGGCGTAGATAATTTAACACGCTATTTTATTGTATCTACCGGAAACCTCATCGCCTATATTGGTGTATTTGGCTCGGTAATAATTGGCCTTTTCGGAGAACGTATATACGCGAAAGCGATCAATAAGAAGTCTTCTTTCATGATCTTGATCAGGGCAGTACTAGCGACAATTATTATTCTATCATTTTCTAGTCAGTTTTACCTGGAAATAGAACGAATCTGGATATTTCTAAGTCCTTTTGTTCTGTTTGGAGTGCTTCTTTATGGCCCCGTTTCGAAAATGAAAAGTTTATCACCTCTTCGAATTGCCTTAGTACTGAACGTTATTATATCAGTCGTATATATAATAATGATCAATAAATGCACTTAATACTTTAGGTGTTCTTAACTGTACTTTTCTCTTGTCAACACCTTTAATAGACAGCGCTCTATGACCAATGTTGTAATTACATTTTCTAGATCGTTATTTACTTCACTCGATAGGCGTTTTTGAATGCTTGTTTCCGGAACATCAATTCTGTATAATAGGTTTTTAAGCTGAATGTCATTACTTCTAACTAAGCTGGCAACAGCTGGAAAAACAATAGTGAAAAGTTCATTGTAATTCTCAGGAACATTGATCGGACCTTCAAAATCTATCCCCGACATATTAAAGTCTCGTTGGACTTGCGACAAAACCTTATTCAAATAATCTTTATTTTCAAAATAGACGTGCTTCGAATTTGTTTTTGATAGGTCCATCTATCAAAGATACAACTCATCGAAAGAAAAGGGTCGCATAATTAAACATCTTTTTGTAGTTTGCTCCTAACAAAGTATACTCGCATCACTTATACAATTATTGATGATCAGGTTAATCAGTCTTACTTTTCTACTATTTGCTCTTTTTTCATGCAATGATGAAGAATATACTATCAATAATTTGAATGATAATAAAATAAGTATCCTTGGCCATGGTGGTATGGGAACAGGAATAACGATCTACCCAACAAACTCTTTAGCATCAATTGAAAAATGCCTTAGCTATGGTGCCGACGGAAGTGAATTGGATGTGCAATTAACAAAAGATGGTGTTTTAGTCGCATATCATGATCGTGATCTTGGAGAAAGCACAAATATTGAAGGGCTAATCAATTCGCTAAACTGGGAAGATATTAAAGGAGCGTATTATAACAATATTCCTTTTATAAAATACCCCGTGATCTCATTGGATGAATTGTTTTCTTCTATTGAAAATCGTAATTATTACCAGTTTACATTTGACTGTAAACTATACAATGAACAATCAGATCAGGGACTTTTTCTTTCTACTTATGTCGATGCAATCAATGATATTATAATTAAATATGAGTTGCTTAGCAAGGTAAATATAGAGTCACAAAATGAAGCCTTCCTACAGTTATTACAAAAGTCCAATCGCGATTACAAACTTTTTATTTACCCATCATCTTTCGAATCCGGATTTGAAATAGCAAAAAGAATGGACTTATTTGGTATCACCATATCAACTAAAATAATTAGTAAAGAACAAGTAGCGCTCGCTCACAAGGAAGGTATTTCAATTGCTATCTGGGGAGTGAATTCACGAAGAAAAAATAAAGAAGGAATTAAAAAGAATCCCGATTATATTCAAACTGATCGTTTAGGACATTTAGTTGATCTATTAAAGTAACTAAATCCTCCCCTTTTTAAGGAGCCATCACCAACAGATCTTTATTTTTAACTTGGATATCGATTTGATTTCCTACTTCAACTGACTCTCCATCAATATTAGCAAAACTGTGCGATCCTTGGTTGACGCTGATCTTTTGAGCTCTAATTATTTCAATTTGTTTTGATCTATTTGCTTTTCCTGTCCATACTTGCCATAATAGATAAGGAAGCGCTAACAAGCTAGGTTTTCTTACAATACACACATCAAGAAGAGAATCGCTTATATCGGCTTCCGGGGCTATTCGGGTATTGTATCCAAACTGATTTGAATTAGCAAAAATGATCATGAACGCTTTTCTTTCGTGCGTCTTTCCGTCAAGGTTTAAGGAATAGTTCTTTTCCTTATAATTAAAGTATTCTCGAATTACTAGGCGAGCATAGGTAACAAACCCTCTTCCAGCTGCTTTTTCAAACTCGGCAGCTATCAAACTATCAAACCCAATCCCAGCTATACTCACAAAAAAGTGACCGTTGAGAAGGGCTGAATCAATTTCTTTTAATTTTAGTTGATCAATACTGCTAATTGCTTTTTCTGGTGACAATGAAATGTTTAAATGCCTGGCTAAACCATTTCCAGATCCCATAGGCACTATTGCCAAGGCTGACTTTTTATTTCCGAGCTTTGCAGCAATATCATTTATCGTTCCATCTCCTCCAACAGCCACTATTACATCAAAATCATCCATTCTATCTTGTGCAATTTTTCCAGCATGCAGAGGAAATTCTGTATAGATCACTTCAAAATCTATCCCCTTCGGATGCAATTTTTCCTGGATCGTAGCTTTCAGGTGTGATTTTGATTTTCCACCACTGATCGGATTGACAATAAATAAATATCTTTTTCTACTCATCTCTTGTCGCACGTAGGCGATTTTCAATCATTCTGTTATTGTATTGCTGTTCAAAACCTCGTTGAAGACGAAGTAAATCTGAATAATTTTCTGCTTCTAGTTTATTGCTTTTTAATAGACTATCTTCTCTATAAAGATAGAGTGCTTTGGCTTGATCTTCTTCTATTTGAAGTAAATAACTCGAATCCAATATCTGAATTATATTATTATAATAATTTACAGCAAAAGGGTGTTCAGCCGGCTGAAATACTGAATTCCCAAAACAAAGAACAGAATCACTTATCCCCAAGTAATGTAAAATGGAGGGGAATATATCCGTTTGTTGAACTGGAAACCTTTCTGACCGCATATGTAATAATGAATCTGCAGGCGCATAAAATGCAATGGGAATACTGTACTGTCCTAAGCTATTTTGATAAATCGCAGACGATCCCTCACTGGTATGGTCCGCAACGATCACAAATAGTGTATTAGCAAACCAATCTTTCTCTTTAGCACTGGCAAAGTATTTTTTAAGTGCCAGATCGGTATAAGCAATAGACTCTTGAATCTCTAATTTTCCATTAGGCAATGTTCCTTTATACTTTTCGGGTATGCTATACGGGTGATGAGAAGACAAAGTAAATACAGCAGCCAAAAATGGTTCGGGAAAATCACTTGTCATCTCAGAAAAGTAAGACAAATACTCTTCATCCCATATCCCCCAATTACCATCAAAATCTTCAGCATTCGGGTATTCATTTAGTCCATAATATGTTTGAAACCCTGACGCTTGAGTATATGCATCAAAACTCATCGTTCCATTTTTACCCCCATGAAAAAAAGCTGTTTCATAATTATTTTCACCCAATGTCATTGCCAAGCCCTCAATTTGATTTGCCGCATAAGGTCCGTTCAAAAACGATTCATTAGATAAGGTCGGGAGTGAAGACAAAATCGCTGGAATTCCTTCAATACTCCTTTTACCATTGGCTGTAGCGTTAAAAACCAAACTCTTTTCAAATAGACTATCTAAAAAGGGGGTATAGGTTTTTTTCTTTGATAAATAGCCTATGTGTTCACTTGAAAAACTCTCAAGAATAATTACCACAACATTTTTAATGTTTCGAGGCACATTAGGAAGCGGTTCATAAGATTTAATGGGCGAATATACCTGCTCTAATTCCTTTTCATCAAAGTAGGAAATCTTTTGTAAGCCCGCTTGGCCATAGGATTTAATAATGGTAAAAGGTGTGTTAAGAACCAAGGGTCTTAATTGAGAGGGAGCATGTAAGCTAGCGCTGACAATTGTTAATGGTACTAATTGTACACCACCTCTTATTCCTAAAACGGTTAGGCCTGTCCACATTATAAAAAAGATACTGTTTCGAAGAAAAAAGCTGAAATTTGCCTTTTCTACTCTATCGTTTAATCGAATTCTTCTATAAAAAATGATCAATCCGGACAGTAAAAAAATTCCTGTAAGAACTATATACCAATAATCAATTATAAAAGTGGGAATCAACTCAACAAAGCCTCCATTACCTTCTAAAAAATTGAAAATATCAAAGGTCATTCGCTTTAAGGTAAAGCGATAATAAATAGCGTCGGATAAATTAAAGATAACAGCAATTGATACAACAAGAATTGTGATCGTATTAATAAGCCTTTGATAAATTTTGTGCTTCCGAAATGGTAGGGCTAAAGTATTCCCAACGATAAGTAGTGAAGCGATAATTGACAAGGTGCTTATGTCAAACCTAAATCCCATAAAGTAAACGTGAGCGATTTCACCAAAAGAATAACCGTCGAACAAAGAGCTATTAAAAATATATAAGCTTATTCGTGATATACTCAGGATGAATAAAATAAGTAGCAGACGTAAAATTAAAACAGTCTGAACACTTTTTTTCATAATCTAAATGATCTATTTAATTGTGGGTGAAATTAAATGAAAATAGCGGATCTTCGATATCACAAGCTATTCTACTCCAGATCCCTTTAATAACCTCATTTTGCATAATTATTAATATTTAGAAGAAATACCTATCCGCGCTCCTTTTTTATTAGAATCGTTTTTTAATGCTGCTTTTTGTAATTTTCTTACCCAAACTTACAAAGGTTAATGCTTCAAAATAAATCTGACGAGTGCTTTAATTGCGGAAATAAATTAGAAGATGATGAGAATTTTTGTCCGGATTGTGGGCAAAAAAACACGGATCTGAATATTTCTTTGGCTGAGATTTCGAAAGAATTTGCCGGTGATTATTTTACTTTCGATTCAAAATTCTTTGTAACCCTTATCCCTCTTCTCTTTAAGCCGGGTAAGGTTCCTAAGGAATACATCGATGGCAAAAGAGTAAAGCACATTCCACCCTTGCGTATATTTATATTTCTTTCATTCATCACCTTCTTTCTTTGGGGCTCATCTTTTAATAGTACTGATGTTCTTATGGGCGACAAAACAATCGATAATTTAGCAGATAGTATATCGACAAATCAAGCTTTTGTTGATTCTATAAATATCGCTGAGAATATTGATTTGAGAATTCAAAATGACTCTTCCGTCTCTGATACGGCTATGAGTGATGGTTTATTGTTCCTTCTCGATAAGAAAAATGATCCGATGATGATTGCAGATTCTCTTGTAGGTGACAGTAGTGAGTTTCTTAAAAAGGTTGTTTATCAAGGTTTACGTATGTACCAGGCAGAAAAAGGCACAGTAAAGAAATATTTCATGGAAAATATTTCTATCGTTCTCCTCTTGGTTCAACCCTTTTTTGCCTTACTACTTAAACTCGTTTACATCCGTAGAAATAACTTCTATTATATAGAACATCTCGTTTTCTCCCTCTACCTACACGCTTTCGTCCTTTTTGCGAGTATATTGTTATACATTCTTACTTTCTATTTCGACATCGACTTCTTACTCCCTTGGTTTATGTTGCTATTTGTTATCTATCTAACATTAGCCTTAAAGCATTTTTTTAATCAACGGTGGTTCAAGACGATAATAAAAAGTATGATAATTTCATTTACTTATTTATTTACTATGCTTCCGATATTTGTCTTATTCTACTTGTTTATCAGCATGTATTTTTACTAACTTAATGGCTATGAAAAAATTGAATAGAACAAAGGTATCTTCCGGTGCAAAATGGGAGAACATTGTGGGTTATAGTCGTGGAGTTAAAGTAGGAAACACTATTGAAATTGCAGGAACTACAGCGATGAATCAAAACAATGAGGTTGAGGGTAAAGGTGATGTATATAAACAAAGTAAGTTCATTATCAATATTGCAGAAAAGGCGTTAAAAGAGCTTGGTGCATCACTAAGTGATGTTGTTCGTACTCGTATATTCACTACAGACATAAGTCAATGGGAAGAAATTGGCAGAGCACATGGCGAGTTTTTCAAGGACATTAAACCGGTTTCAACAATGGTTGAAGTAAATAAGTTAATCAATCAAGATATCTTAGTTGAAATTGAGTTTACGGCTATTTGTAGCTAGAAAAATTAACAAATCTCATATTTTAAGACCGAAATTTGGTTTTATATTTGCGTCTTCAAAATAACTAGCTATGCCAATTGATCTAAGTTTGAAAGTAGATGTTGTAGAAAACATCAGTAAAGAAGAGTTTCAGCGCAAATACATGAAACCTCAAAAGCCTGTTATTATTCGTAATTTTTATGGAAAAGATGCTCCATTGTATTCAAAATGGAGCTTTGAATATTTCGCAAAAGAATTAGGCGATCTGGATGTTGGGATTTTTGATGACGAGAGTTCCGATCGAGATGATAGCAAGTCCTATAAGAATGCTGATATGACCATGAAGTTTGGTGATTATTTGAATTTATTACAAAGTGGGCCTACTCAAAAAAGAATATTCCTATTTAATATTTTCAAGCATTTACCAAGCATGAAAAAGGATATTACCTATCCTAATTTAGGTGTTAACTTTATAAAAAAGCTCCCTTTTGTTTTCTTTGGTGGAAAAGGTGCTATTACACGTATTCATCAAGATATGGATATGTCGAATGTATTTCTTACAGAGTTAAAAGGAAGAAAAAGAATTGTATTATTTGATCCGAGTTACTCTGATCTACTATATCGTTATCCATTTGGTGTTCATAGTTCAATAGACCCTGACAAACCAGATTATGATCGTTTTCCCGGTTTAGAAAAGGTTAAAGGATATGAGTGTGAAATTGAAGCTGGTGATACCATATTTATGCCAAGTGCTTACTGGCATCATATTGAATATTTAGAAGGCTCGTTTGGTGTAGCGGTTCGATCGTTAAGTCCAACACATAAATTAAGAGGCTTGTATAATGTGGCTGTTTTAACACATTTAGATGAGGTTCTGCTTTATCTAATGGGAGACAAATGGTATAAAATGAAAGACGCTATTACAAGGAAAAGGGCCCAAAAAGCCATGAAAATAAACTAATTCATTGACTATTATTTGAGAAAAATACTTTCCATAACGCTTTTATTTTCTCTAATTCTACCCTATTTATTAAATGTAGCAATCATTGTCAACTTTAAAATTAATCAAGAATTTATTGCTAAAGTTCTTTGTATTGATAAGGATAAGCCCGAATCAAACTGCCATGGAACTTGTCAATTATCAAAGCAGCTAAGCGAAACGGATAATGATGATCCGAATAAAGAGCAAAACAAATTAAAGACAGAAGTTGAAACAAATTTGTTTCTACGATCACATCCAAAAAGTGTGAATACTTACGCTCTTGACGAAAATGAAGGTGACGCTAATGGCTACTATTGTGAATTTTATTCATCTACATACCTATCTGATATATTCAAACCCCCAGAATCTCATTTTATTTCTTAATTCTAGAAGGCTTTAAGCTGGATATCCTTTTCCTTAAGTACTCATCTCATTAGGGAAGAATTAAATCCCTATATCCAAAAAACAAATGGAAGTGGGTTCTTATAAAACTTAACGTAATAAAATGAAATTCAAATATACCTTAGCGATTTCGCTCTACTTGTTAGTGGGTGGACTTTTCGCACAATCTAAGCAACAAATAATACTACTCGACTTAGATGATGCCTTACCCATAGTTGGTGCATCTTACCAATATGGAAACCAAAGTGGAATTACGAATGAAAATGGGATAATCTTTTTTAAATTAAAAGAAGGAAACAGCATGAAAGTATCCCATATAAACTATGGTTCATGGGAGTGGGAAGAAGAAGAGCTTCTACAAATAGCACAAAAACACGTTTATTACCGTGCAAGTGTAACGTTTAACCTATATCCAGTTACCGTAATAGAAGTAAGGCCTCAGGATAAGCAACCCGACGATGTGGTCTCTATTGATTATCAAGAAAAAATGGAGCATGATGCTGCCGCTATTCTTAATCAAATACCCGCTTTCAATAGTATTCGAAAAAGTGGAAACTACGGTTTTGATCCCGTGTTTAGAGGATACAAATACGAGCAATTAAATGTTGTTCTTAATGGTGCACAAAGCGCAACTGCTGCTTGTCCAAATAGAATGGACCCTCCTACAAGTCAGATGGCTCCAAATATGATGGACAGAATTGAAGTATTAAAAGGACCCTACGCATTGCGATATGGTACTGGGTTTGGTGCAACTATCAACTTTATTCCCTCTAAGCTTCAGTTTAGTGATTCAACAAATGTATATGGAAGGGTTTCAGCTGGATATAAAGGCAATGGAAACGTAGCAAGTGGTGAAGCGCAAGTGGGATTAAGTGGAAAGAAATATGACTTTAATTTATTTGGTTCTTGGTCTCAAGGAGATGATTATCTGTCAGGAAATGGAGATACTGTTCAAGCAGATTTTTCAAGAGGTAGTTTTGGTGCTAACCTTGGTTTAAAATTATCTTCAAATCAGCAATTACGCCTTTCAGCAACGTATAATAGGGCACGAGATGCAGATTTTCCCGCCTTGCCAATGGATTTAAGAGAAGACGATACTTGGTTATTTAATGCGAGACATGATATTAATATAAATGGAAACAGTCTGCATTCTTGGAATACAACAATATTCGGATCTTTTGTAGACCATCTGATGGATAACCTTCTTAAACCAATGAACCCTAGAACATTAAATGCTGAAACTTATGCGCAAACCTATAATTACGGAGCTAGAACAGAAAGTGTTTGGATTCTAGGAAAAGGGAAACTCTTTGGAGGGGCAGATCTTAGAGTAGAAGGTGCTGTGGGAACACGAGTAAGGGAATTTCTGATAGGGCCAAATGCAGGTAAAACAATAGAAGACAACGCATGGCAGGATAGCAAAATAAGTAAAATTGGACTTTTTGGCGAATACCATTTAAAAACAAATGCCTTTAATTATGTATTCTCTGGACGTCTTGAATTTAATACTGCCAATATTAATGACCCTAGTGATGAGTTTATTCAGGCTAATGGAGAGACCCAAGTAAATCAAATAAATCCTAGTTTAAGTTTTGGTCTTTTAAAACCCATTGCTACAGATATACAATTAGGTTTATGGCTAGGGAGATCCCAACGAAGTGGTGGCTTAACAGAACGCTATATTAATTACTTCCCGATAGGTCAAGACCCTTATGAAATGCTTGGAAATCCAGAATTGGAACCTGAAGTAAATAATCAAATTGACTTAACATTTGAATGGAAAAAGAAACAAACAGTAATTAGTGTAGATGTTTTTGCTTCCTATATGCAAAATTATATTTCATCTGTTATTGATACCACCCTAAGTCCTCGATTACCCATGAGTCCTGGTGTTAGAAGATACATTAATATCGATGATGCATTTAAAACAGGATTTGAGATAAGTTGGATTCAGGAACTGCCTCTAGGTTTACAACATCAATTGGGTGTTGCTTATACCTATGCACAAGACCTAGTTAGAGAAGAGCCTTTGCCCGAAATACCACCAATGGATTTCCTCTACATTTTGTCAGGAAGTTATTTTAAGGATAAATTAAACCCTGAAATCGTTTTTCGCTATGTAACTGAACAATCCAGAATTTCGGAGGAATATAGAGAAACTATTACACCTGCCTTTGCGCTTTTAGACCTAAAAATAGGATACAGGGTTACAAAAAAGTTGAAAGTTAATGTTGGTGTGAATAACCTAATTAACGAAAACTACTATGAACATTTGAGCAGGAATGTTAAAGGCACAATGGGGCCAATTTATGCTCCAGGTCGAAACTTTTTTGCCAATCTAAGCTTCTTGTTTTAATCAATTGATGGGTGGGGTGCTATTGTGCCCTACCCTTTACTTTACACAATTAAAAATGTGTAAATAGGAAAACGCTATTACAAAAAAAAGGGCAAAAAGTACATTGGAAAAAGTGTGAGTACGGAGGGAAAAACAGTTTCTCGTGCAAGTAGATCGCTCTTGCTCTCTACTCACACTCTAAACTGTTTTTAGTAGCCCCAGGCAGGATCGAACTGCCATCTAAAGTTTAGGAAACTTCTATTCTATCCGTTGAACTATGGGGCTATGTTACAGTTGTCAGTTGTCAGTTGTCAGTTGTCAGTTGTCAGTTGTCAGTTGTCAGTTGTCAGTTGTCAGTTGTCAGTTGTCAGTTGCTTAACATAAAAATATTACTTAGTACTGACAACTGTCCACAGACTACTTTTTATATCACTTTCAATTCCTTACCAACTTTAATAAATGCGGCGATCGCTTTGTCTAAGTGTGCCTTTTCATGTGCTGCAGAGATCTGTACGCGTATTCTTGCTTTTCCTTTTGCAACAACCGGAAAAAAGAAGCCAATAACATAGATCCCTTCATCTAAAAGCATATTTGCCATCTTTTGCGAGAGTGCTGCATCATACAACATTACCGGGACAATTGCTGAGTCTCCTTTTACAATATCAAAACCCGCATCAGCCATCCCTGCTTTAAAATAAGCGGTATTTTCCATTAATTTATCTCTCAATTCTGTAGTCTCCGAAAGAAGATCGATAACAGCGATAGAAGCGCCTACAATAGAAGGGGCTAATGAATTAGAAAACAAATAAGGTCGTGATCGTTGGCGTAATATTTCAATTATTTCTTTCTTCCCCGTAGTGTATCCTCCCATAGCACCTCCAAGTGCTTTTCCAAAAGTACCTGTTACAATATCTATTCGGTCCATCACTCCACAGTGTTCCGGTGTTCCTCTTCCAGTATCTCCCATAAAACCTGCGGCGTGGCATTCATCTACCATAACCATGGCGTCGTATTTATCCGCTAAGTCACAGATACCAGCTAGATCTGCAACTACGCCATCCATACTGAATACACCATCCGTAACCACAATCTTATTTCGAAACCCTTGCTTATTTGCTTCGATCAATTGCTCTTCCAAGCTATCCATATTATTGTTCTTATAACGGAACCTTCCAGCTTTACATAATCGAACACCATCAATAATAGAAGCATGGTTTAATTCATCACTAATAATTGCATCTTCGGCACTTAACAGAGGCTCAAATACTCCTCCATTTGCATCAAAAGCGGCAGCGTATAGAATGGTATCTTCAAAACCATAGAAATCAGCTACCTTTTGTTCTAATTCCTTATGAATATCCTGCGTTCCACATATAAACCGAACCGATGACATTCCGAAACCATGTGTATCGAGTGTTTTCTTGGCTGCTTCGATAACTTTTGGATGAGAACTCAATCCTAAGTAATTATTTGCACAAAAATTGATTACCGTTTCACCGGTTGAGACGGTAATTTCTGCTCCTTGAGGAGAGGTTATTACTCGTTCACTTTTATATAGTCCAGCCTCTTCAATACTTTTTAACTCGGCTGCTAATTGATCTTTTATTTTACCGTACATATGCAGAAATTTTTAGACCGCTAATTTACTTAATATTTATAGTTCGTTCATTAAAAAAGGCCCGTATAGGGCCCTTTTTTAATTGTATAACATAAGTGCTGATATTTCTATTTTATAACATTGAATCTAAGCGTTGTCATTTGATCATTATTATCATAGATTGTTGCAATATATAGGCCGTTTTCAAAATCATTCAGGGCTATTTTAATAGTAGATGTACTTGTTTCAATATTTTGAACCAATACTTTCTGTCCTGATGTATTAAAGATCTCAACCAGTTTGATCGTGCTGCTAAAATCATTTATTTCAAAATTGATGAAGTCCTTTGCTGGGTTTGGAAACACATTCGCATTTAATTCAGAATTATAATCATTAATTCCAGTTGTACACTCCATGGCTGTGGGTGTAAACCCTTCCGCAATCAATGCATCCACAAAAGTCATGTAAGAACTAACTGGCCATATATCCAAATTCAATATAGTATTGTCTGGGCCAATTAAGCAAATTGTTGGGTAGGCTGCCGGATTAAAATTAGTGTTGACAAGTCCTGCGTCACCATCACCACTTACAATTGGACATGGAGCAAAATCTCCACCATAATTGTCTTCATAAGTTTGAACGTAAGCATCGTCATCTTGTCCTGTGTTCATACTCACACAAAAGATATCTCCTTCATTACAACCATAGATTTCGTGCAGCTCATTAAAATGGGGAGCTGTTGACTGGCATGGTCCGCAATCAACAAAGAAGAAATCAATAAATACGTATTGACCTGTAGAAGTGATATCATACAGGTTAATGCTTTCTTCATCAATAGTGGTCACGGTAAAATCATCAACAACATCACCAACAGAATAATTAAGAATCTGAGCATTGGCTACGCTGATAGTAAAAATTAGTCCAACAAAAAGTAATAGTTTTTTCATAGTGTTTTATTTAAATGTGAGATGAAATATACAAATAGCTGCACTAATTTAATCATGATAAACACAGATTAATTACAACTCTATTAATTAAATAGAAGAAAACGATCAATTGGAATTGTTAAAATTGATACTAAACTTGAATTGGTTTCATCTAGGAAAAACTACTTTTACGCCTTCACTCTAAAGCACAAAAACATGAGCAACCCTTTGCTAAATAAATGGAATACACCCTTTAATACGGCTCCTTTTTATAAAATTAAAAATGAACATTATCTCCCGGCAATAAAACAGTCGATTGATGAGGCAAGAGAGGAAATAAATGAATTAAAAGCTGTTGAAAGTGCCAACTTCCAAAATACTATCGTTGCTTTAGAGGGAAGTGGAAAACTACTTGACATTATCAGTTCTGTATTCTTTAATCTACACTCAGCAGAATCGGATGATGAGTTGAGAGACCTTGCACAAGAAATTAGTCCTTTACTTACACAGTTTTCTAACGATATTATGCTTGATGAAGAACTTTTTCTTCAGGTAAAAACTGTTTTCGAAACGACTGACCAAACTCAACTCAACGAGGGAGAAAAAATGCTTTTAAACAAAACCTACAAGAGTTTTGTAAGAAACGGAGCACTTCTTAATGAAAAAGATAAAGAACAACTGCGAGAGATCGATCAAAATTTAAGTAAGCTTAAATTGGATTTTGGGAATCACGTTCTGGAAGAAACACAGCGCTTCGAAAAACACATTGAAAATGAAAAAGCTTTAAGTGGCTTACCGAAAAATGCTATTATCGCAGCTGCAGAAGAGGCAAAGTCTAGAGAAAAAGAGGGTTGGGTTTTTACCCTTGATTTCCCTTCTTATCAAGCGATTATAAAATACTCGGACGACAGGGACTTACGAAAAGAAATGTTTCTCGCTTTCAATTCAAAGGCTTTTAAAGGAGATTCTCTCGATAATAAGGAGATCGTTTTATCTATTGCCAAGCTTCGCTATCAGCGTGCTACCTTATTGGCTTATACAAGTCATGCTCATTTTGTTCTTGAAGAACGAATGGCAAAAAGCCCCGAAAAAGTGACAGAATTCCTTCAGAAACTATATGATAAAGCCCTGCCGATAGCACAAAAAGAAATTCAGGTATTGGCTGACTTTGCAAAAGCACAAGGCTTCGATGGTGAGTTACAAAGCTATGATACGTCTTTCTATGCTGAAAAATTGAAACAATCCCTCTTCAGTATTGATGATGAGGTTTTAAAACCTTATTTCTCGTTAGACAAGGTGATAGATGGTGCCTTTAATACAGCAACCTTATTGTATGGAATCACTTTTAAGGAGCGTTTCGATATTGATAAATACCATCCCGATGTAAAAACCTATGAAGTAATTGATAAAGACGGAGCGCTTTTATCTGTTTTTTATGCTGATTATTTTCCAAGAAAAGGAAAACGAGCGGGAGCTTGGATGACTTCCTTTCAAGAACAGTACAAACAAAAGGGCATCGACCACCGACCTCATATCTCAATCGTGTGTAACTTTAATAAACCAAGTGGGGAGAATCCTTCTCTTCTTACTTTTAATGAAGTAACCACTCTCTTCCATGAATTTGGACATGCCTTACACGGAATGCTTTCTAAAACAGAATTTAAAAGCTTAAGTGGTACAAATGTTTATTGGGATTTTGTTGAACTTCCTAGTCAAGTGATGGAAAACTGGTGTTTTGAAAAAGAAAGTCTAGATCACTTTGCAAAGCACTACAAAAGCAACGAGCTAATCCCTGAAAAATTAATTGATGGGATAAAGAAAAGTGCGAATTTCATGGAGGCAACTGCCACCTTGCGTCAATTAAGTTTTGGTTTTCTTGATATGGCATGGCATGGTGATTCAGCTATAGAAGAAGTAACAGATGGTGTGGCTTTAGAAGAAAATGCAATTAAAGGATCCCGATTATTTCCTAAGATTGGAGACACTAATACTTCTTGTCAGTTTTCACATATCTTCTCAGGTGGTTATTCTTCCGGTTATTACAGTTATAAATGGTCTGAAGTATTAGATGCTGATGCTTTCGAGTACTTTAAAGAAAAAGGAATCTATGATCCTGAAGTGGCTGAGCGTTTTCATCTTCTTCTTTCTTCTGGTGGGACAATTGATCCTGAATTATTATATCGGGATTTTAGAGGCAGAGATGCTTCTGTAGATGCCTTATTAAAAAGAGCAGGGATCTCATAAATAAATGATCCTTTCTTTATATACAGGCCTCATTCTTCTCTTCTTTATTTTGGCATTTGCAGTAAAAAACGTCAAGACATTTCTCTCCACAGGGGTATCAATAAGGGGTAAATCAATTAAGTTAAGTCTTTCTATTCTTCTAAGTACGTTGCTTTACGTTCTTATTGGTTTACGAATTGTATTCATGGACTCAGCTACAATTTTCGAAATTGAATCTCTACAAATAAAAAGTGCGAGATCAATAGGTCTTATTCTAGTAGGTGGAGGTTTTCTTCTAGGAGTCGCTGCTTTAATTCAGATGAAAGATTCCTGGCGAGTGGGAATCAAATACGACCAAAAGACAACATTGATCACCAGTGGAATTTATCGCATTAGCAGAAACCCCTATTTTCTCTCATATAATGTGTTGATAATGGGCTACATATTCATCTTTCCGTCGCCATTATTGTTTTTTCCTTATCTACTATTGGTTTATGTATTTCATAAAATGATCTTGGAAGAAGAAAAGTATTTAGAAAACACACATGGTGATTCATACTTTAGGTATAAAAAGAAAGTGGGTAGGTATTTTACAAGTAAGATCTAACTTCTATTGCTTAAGACTTATAGTCTTCGACTGAGCCTTCGCATAGCTTCGGCGAAGCAAGGCAAGCTCAGACAGACATGTCAGGGAACGTACAGACATGCAGCAGGTAGCTTATTCACAACGAACGACAGGGAGACAATTAGCTCTATTCTTCTAGGCTCTTCATTTCTTTATCGAGTCATTCGCCTCTTTCAATAAAATCAACACTTGATAAGAAAGATCAGTAAAGAGAATTTTAGCGTTAGCGTTTCGATCGATATGATTCCTTGCATCATTGAATAAGGTGATGTAATCCTGAAGGTTTAGGTGATTGACAAAAGGAGCGAATTTTTGCATAAAAACGCGTTCATCTCCTTTAATTGTTACAAGGTCTTCTGCGCCATAATTATTCATTGCGCACTGTCTTATTAGATGAATCGCGTATTTAAGAAAGTCTTTTTGATGTGCTCTTCCTATTTTGGATATATCATCAACCCAAGAAGAAACTCCTTTTATATCCTTCTTAAAACAATACCTCATCCAATCTCGAAAATGGAGAAAATTGCTATTGTTTTCTCCTGCTGATAAAGCAAGACTTCTAGCTAAAAAATAATTCCCTTCGGTCATTGAAGCTAAATTAGCTGCCAAATGACGTTCTGTTTCAAATTCCTTGATCAGTCCGAAAGAAACGTCCTCATCCTTTAGGCGAGAAAGTTTAACCAATTGAGTTCGTGACAAAATTGTAGGTAATAATTGCTCAGAATCGTTAGCAACCAATATTATAATTGTCTTATCTGGTGGCTCCTCCATGGTTTTAAGCAGCTTATTCGCTGCAGACCCATGCAACCTTTCCGGCATCCATATCAAATAGGTTTTATAACCACCTTCAAAAGATTTTAGCGAAAGTTTTTTTATGATCTGGTTACTTTCATTTACAGGAATAATTCCTTGCTTGTCTTGATGACCAAGGTGCTCATACCAAGCCAATAAATTAATATAAGGGTTTTCTAAAATTGCTTCTCTATATGAAGCGATGTAATTATCAGCACTATCATTGTCTCCAGATTTTATAAAAGGAAATGAAAAATGAAGGTCAGGATGAGTTAGATGTTCAATTTTTCGACAAGAAGCGCAACTACCACAAGAGTCATCTTCCTGCTTATTTTCACAATAAATAAATTGAATATATGCCAATGCCATCGCTAAATTTCCGCTCCCTTCGGTTCCTAAAAACAGTTGAGCGTGGCTTATTCGTCCGTCATTTACAGACTGCCTTAACTTGTCCTTAACCTCTTCCTGACCAATAACTTCTTTAAACAACATCCTTCATAAAAATATAGACTGCTTAGGTTTTAGCTAGCAGATGATGACTTATTTATTCAATCAATTCAATTTCCCATGATAATTCAACATCCCAATTTGAACGCACTTTCGCTAAGTTCGGAAAATAAACAACCGGCTCAGGTTGAATCATTTCATCATACTTTCCGGTGTCCCATTTCCCATTCCCATTTAGATCCTGAATCAATCTAAAACCATATTCTTCAGGTCTTAAATAGCTATAAATAAGTAATTTACTTTCCTCTATAAATTCTTCCTGAATTACTTTTTTTTCTTTATCCAATAGCTGAACAATAAAAGGTGGCTTCATATCTCCAACGTTAATGTTCAATTTTATCTTACCATAAAAGCTTTCTTCTTGAGAGCCGAATTTTAACTCGTAAATATCGTTTCCACTATAGTAAAAATCAGTAAAACTACCCAAACCTGCTACTAAATAATACTTTTTTCCTTCCTTCCATTTGTAAGGGATTCTTAATTTAAGATGTAATGAATCCAAAAAGTAGGGCTCGATTTCAACTTCTAAAGAATCTTCAAAAAGGGTAACAAAAGAAAATTTCCATTTAGTGATCGGATTATTAAATTGTAGATCCAGTGATTTATTAAGATCCACGTCGCCCTTAAGGTTTGAGCTAATCGTTAAGATGGGCGGGTTTTCCATACTAAAAATTGGAATAACTTCCATATTTGTAGTATCAATAAAGCTTGTATCGTCTTTTAAGATCAATAAAAAAGAATCTTCATAGTCAGGAAACCAAATATTGAGAGAGTCTTTACCTTCAGTAATTTCGGTCAAGTATTCGTCTTTTTCAAAGACTTCATCTACTAAGTTTATCTCTAAATTTTTAAAAGGTTTATTAAATGTGTAATTCAATTTTCCATAGGGTTCTACTTTACGACTCAATACATATTGCAATTCATTCTCCTCATTAAAGATATTCATGTCAACACCAACAATACTGCTATCAAGGTCAATGAAATCATTTAGAAAACCGATCCTCTCGGCTGGTAGGTCGTATAAATAATTCTGATTCATATCTTCTAATGCAAATATTTTATACCTCCCTTCTTTAATGTTTCCAATTGTGTATAATCCATTCTCATCACTAATATCAAAATAGTTAGGAAGAGATGTTAGAGGCATTGAATCTTCCAGACTTCTATACATTAAAACCACCATGTTTTCAATGGGTTCTTTTGTATAGGCGTCAATTATTTTCCCGGAAACCGACAATGAATCGATATAGGAACCTGTAGAAAATACATAGGTGAAGTTTTTTAGTTGATTTTTTTCGTTGTAATCTACAATCGCATTCCCGAAATTAAAGGTGTATGTCGTGCTATCAAGAAGATCATCCTTATCAAAGGCAACTGTTACTTTTCTTTTATGGTATTTAACCTCCGGAGATCCTTTCATCGGTGGGGAAACAATTAATTGACCGTAAATATTTTCCAGGTTTACAATTTCATCAAACTCCAATTCAAATCCACCTTGATCAAAATAAATTGTTCGTAACGGAGGGATGCTTTTTTTCAGTTGAGGTGGTGTTACATCTTTGGCTCCACCGGTTGGTGAAACTACATTAGCGCAAGACCAACAAGATAAAACACATAAAACAACAAAAATTCTTCTCATATCATTAAATCATCTCAACTAATAACTGCAAATAATGGGCATCAATTTCATCAAAAGTATTGACCTCGTTATGATCAATATCAAAAACGGAAATTACTTCCTTTTCATTACTAATTAGCGGAATTACAATTTCTGATTTAGATTCACTACTGCAAGAAATATGCCCAGGAAAAAGAGAAACATCATCAACTATAATTATTTCTTTTTTCTCCCATGAACTTCCACAAACACCCGTCCCTTTTTTAATTCTTGTACACGCAATAGGCCCCTGAAAAGTTCCCAAAACTAATTCATCTTCAATCACATGATAAAAGCCTATCCATAAAAAGTCGAAAGCTTCTTTAATCGCAGCACATAAGTTAGATTGATTTGCCAATTGATTGTTCTCACCTGAGATCAATGCCTTTACCTGAGGAAGTAGCTGCTCATATCTCTCTTTCTTTCTGAGGTGTTTATCAATCAATAGATTTTCAGGCATGTGGAGTGAATGCATGAATGATTGAGTGATTAAGTGCAGTGTCCTTTGAAGCTTTACCGCGTTCGCTTGCAGCTTTAGCGGTTGCGAAGGGTATAAGCTATACAAAGCGCTCATCCACCTCCATAACACTTCCGCATTTATTACACGTTCTAAGCTCTTCTGATGCATAAAACCGCTCGAAAACAGGTAAAAAATCGTTTTCTATACTTTTCATAGGAAAATATTCTTCATACAGTTTATTATTACAATCATCACAAAACCACATTAACCCATCTTTCTCGCCGCTTTTCCTTTTAAGTTCTATTACTAATCCAATGGTGTTTTCAGGTCGAATCGGTGAGTGGGGAATTAAAGGAGGAAGCAAAAAGATATCTCCTTCTTTGATTGGAACATCAACTGATTTACCGTTCTCTTGAATTTTAACTAAAATGTCTCCTTCGAGCTGGTAAAAAAACTCTTCGGACTCATTGAAGTGATAGTCTTTTCGAGCGTTTGGACCGCCAACTACCATTACAATAAAATCAGCATCTTCATACACTTGTTTATTCCCAACAGGCGGCTTAAGCAAATGCCGATGCTCATCGATCCATTGCTTAAAATTAAAAGGACGAGTAATAGCCATAGTTCTTTTTTTAATTAACTATTTATTCAATGATCAAGCGCTTCACTGCGTACGATCGATCATTTTTATTGATCATTTTAACCAAGTAAATACCTGAAGGTAAGCCGGCTAAATTGACATCTAATATTTCATCGCTTAAGATACTCATTTCCTTATTCCAGACTACTTGCCCGGTACTTGTAATGATATCAATCGAATAATCAGCTGAAAGCGACCTATTTCGAATAGAAAGCTTACCACTACTTGGGTTTGGATAGATCTCAAAATTAAGAGCAATTCTTTCTTTGATTCCTGGTACTACGCCGCCACATGAAATGCTAATATTCCCATTATCCGTCTGGGTATTATCAGAACTTTCGCCGCAAGCTCCTGCTTCGTTAAAACCAATAAATAAAGAGCCGTCATAAGGAGCTACAAATGTAATTAGACAAGATTCTGCCCAGGCGATAATATTTCCAAGCGTATCGCTAATTGCAATTTCAACAGGCCAAGAACCTGCTCCTTCTCCTTCACAAACGCTTACTGCATATTCAATTCCTTCCTGAAAATCAAATACTTCATAGCTTTCCGAAGCCCAAATTGAAATAACATCGAGTGTATATATTGGGCATACACCTGCGGTATCTGGAAATGGCGCTCCTCCAAATTCGCTGTTAAAATCTCCATAAGGACCTCCTAGCCATATAGTACAGGTATCAGGTTGTGGTACCGTACTACAAGTTGTAGCAGTAATATTCATTGTATACTCTTCAAAACCTCCTAAGCTTGTTTCTGCTACAACGGGGTAGTAGTAGGTTCCTGCAGGAAGGTTCGTATATATCATCGCTTGATTTCCATCCGCACAATCGGCACTTTGAAGTTCCCCACTCTGAAAAATATTTTCAAACGGACACTCATCAAAAAGACTGGAAAAAATAATATCTGGAATGGGGTTTGAACTACAAAAATCGATGCTTACGTCCGCACAAGTATCAATACTAAAAGCCTCCCAAACATGGGCGGCTCCCATAAAATTCTCATCTGTGGCGTTTGTTCCGTTTCCACTAACATTCGTGGCAAATCCATCCACGATTACAGGACTAATAGTGGCACCCACGCACTCATTGTTGGGTGGCAATACAATCGGCTCAACAGTATTAACCCATACAGAATATTTTCCCCATGAATTGTTCCAAGTTCCACAATGAACATAGTAGGTCCCGGCAGCTAATTCTTCTGTAATAATATAAGACATCCAATCTGCACCGCTAATATCTTCTGAACAATAAAGCTCAGTATAGATTGGTGTATCGCTTTCACATCCGCTAACCTCATATAGGGCTATATGCGAATCATTACTGGTTACGGCGCTAGTAATAATTTCTATTCCAGAAGGTTCTGTTAATTCAAATAAATACCATACATCTCCTGCTAAATGGTTTCCCCAGCAACTTGCCTGCGGTCCAAAAGGAATCGCATAAGTATTATCAACTAAAACAGAATCACCATCTAAAGTAATCGTGTCTGCATCGCATGTGAAATTGTTACTTGGTAATGTAATAAACTCAAGGGCACCTAAGCTACTCGTATCTCCATCACAGATTGCCCATACATAATAATCATAAGATGTTAAGGCTTCCAGTCCAGTCAATGAATATTCTTCTATTTCAAGACTATCAATGCGTGTTCCTGCACCTATCTCAAAACCATCAAGGCCCCATTCTAATCCCCAATATAATTCAGTTCCTCCAGCTGTCCAAGATAACTGAGCAGAGTTTGAGGTCAGATCGCTTGCTTGCAGACCCGTTGGTTGATCGCATTGAGCATTAAGAAAAATTGG
Organism: Flavobacteriales bacterium; assembly: GCA_030591505.1. Classification (GTDB taxonomy): domain Bacteria; phylum Bacteroidota; class Bacteroidia; order Flavobacteriales_D; family JAHECK01; genus JAHECK01. The sequence continues at coordinate 53,464 of JAUVAY010000001.1, forward strand.
AAGCTGAATTGCTAATAGTATTGTAAAAATAAATTTCATCTCTGGGTATTTTTTTCCAAAATAAGGCCTTTAGATACTAATACACAAAAATGTAAGATAAAAGAATGTTCTTTTAATTTTTTGCATGAAAAAAGGCGGGCCAAAGCCCGCCTTTTAATAGGTTATTCATTAACTGATTACTTGATCACCATACGAAGTGTACGGTAATAATTAGCTTCAGTATTTGTCATTTTAACTAAGTAAACACCTGTGTTTACATCTGTAGAGTTGATCACTGAACGCGCATTAGCATTCAATTG
>JAUVAY010000035.1 GCA_030591505.1 Flavobacteriales bacterium
CCATTGCCGGAGGTACTAGAACATGCGAAACAAGAATGGAGTAGTTTTTCAATCCTAATTTGTATGCTTGAATTACCGATAAAGCATTGATTGGTGCTGTCGTCTCAAATCCTACGGCAAAAAAGATAACCTCTTTATCTGGGTTTTCCTGGGCAATTTTTACAGCATCCAAAGGAGAGTATACCAAACGAAGATCAGCTCCTTCAGCTTTTGCTTTTAAAAGGCTTTTTGAAGAGCCAGGTACGCGAACCATATCGCCAAAAGAACAAAGGATCACATTCTCCTTTAATGATAGAAATACCGCTTTATCGATGAGGTGAACGGGAGTAACACAAACCGGGCAGCCAGGACCGTGAATCATGGTGATCTCTTTTGGAAGCACGTCAATGATTCCATTCTTTACCAAGCTGTGGGTTTGACCACCACAGATCTCCATGATATTCCATTTTTTTGTGCTGGCCACAATTATTTCATCGAGTGTTTTTTTTGCAAGTACTGGGTCTCTGAATTCTTCTAGGTACTTCATAGTGGTGGTTTATTAGAGGTGATGTGAAGATAGTGCATTAATTGTCCAAATGAAATAGATTCATCATTGGGAGAAAGTTCTTTATGAAAATACAGCTCATATTTTGGCTTGAGTTTTTCATTAATTAGTTCAACAAGTAATTTATTTTGAAAAACACCGCCACTGAAACTGAGTTTTTTACATTTTTCTTGTCCAGCGATCCATTCGATATAGGTGACTAAACTGTGATGAAAACGTGCAGCTATTATACTTACCGAGAGCCCATTATCGATCGCTGTAATGATCTCTTCCAATAAAACAGTAAGTTCAAATTCGTTTTTATCATTAAAAATTGAAAAGGGGCTAAGCGAGTATTTTTCTTTACATCTTAAAGCTGATGCTTCTAATAGCATCGCTGCTTGACCGTGAAATGAACTGATATTAATAATACCAAGGACAGAAGCTACAGCATCAAATAAACGGCCCATACTTGAAGTTAGCAAGGCAGAGCTGTCATATTGTTTTGAGTAGATGTCCCATTCGAGATCATTGAATTTCTTTCTAAGTATTTCTTTGCTTCCACTTATGTTATGAAAAAAGGAAAGTGCTGAGATCCTTGTTTCATTCACCATTTTATCTCCCAGAATATGTTTTTGATAGGGGAGATGATGCATCCTTTTTAGTTGATTGTCTTTATAGTAAAACACTTCACCACCCCAGATGTTATCATCATTTCCAAGTCCTGTACCGTCCCAAACAAAGCCTAAAACTTCACTATCCCAAAGTTGATGTTCACCGAGAACTGCAGTAAAATGGGCTTCGTGGTGTTGAATCTTGTAATTTTTAACGTTTAATTTAATTGCTAGCTCCTCTGCCAGTTCACTGGTGAAATAACCAGGGTGCTTATCGGATAAAATCAGATCGGCTGAAAAATCAAGAAGATCTTCAACATGAGAAAGATCATTTACATAGTTTAATTGTGTTTCGTATGAGTTGCTGTTTCCGATGTACTGAGAAACGATGGAGTTGCCTTTGTAAAGCAAGGTGAATGTGCTTTTAAGCATGGCTCCCATAGCTAAAATGCTCTTTTTATTATTCTCTTTATTTCTAATAAAATTAGGAGCTATTCCTCTGGATCTTCGAATGACTATTGCTTGATCGTCCTTGGTAAAACGGATCACAGAATCGTCTTGAGGCGCTATGATCTTTCGGTCATGCATCAATATCATGTCTGCGATCCCTTTTAACTCATCTACCACCTTATCATCTTCAAAAATAATAGGAGAGCCTGATAAATTTCCACTTGTTGCAATTAAGGGCCTGTTGACTGCTGCCATTAATTGATAATGCAAAGGGCTATAGGGGCGAAGGAGACCTATTTCATTTAACTCAGGGGCGATTTCATCTAAGACAATACTTGAGTCTTTTTTACTTTCTAAAAGCACAATAGGAGCGCTATCACTTAAGAAATATTCTTCTTGTTTGGACGATAGAGAAGCATGTTCTTGCAACATCTCCACATCTTTGACCATCACAGCAAATGGTTTATGAGGTCGATGCTTTCGTTGTCTAAGCAATTGAATCGTTTTTGGGTTTGTTGCATCTGCCATCAGCATATAGCCTCCAATTCCCTTAACAGCAATTATTTTCCCTTGTTCAATTGTCTCATACGCTTTTTTAATGAGAACAGTTGAATCACCAAAAACATCTCCTTTTTCATAGTCGTACAAACTCAAGTTAATACCACATGTTGGACAAGAATTTGTTTGAGAATAGAATCGTCGATCATTGGGATTCTTATATTCTTTTTTGCATTCCTCGCACATATTAAAAGCCTGCATACTTGTTTGCTCTCTATCGTAAGGCAAGTCTTTTATGATCGAATAACGGGGTCCGCAATGACTGCAGGTTATAAAGGCGTAATTGTATCTTCTATTTCCAGGATCCTTTAATTCTTCAATGCATTTATCGCAGATAGCGTAATCGGGAGTGATTATTCTATCATCATTTTCTCCTTCAAAACTCTCGTTAATGCTAAACTGATCAAAGTCTTTTTCGGCTACTTCTTTAATGGAGTGGGAGGTGATTATTGACTTTTTTGGAGCTGCTACAATGATCTCATTCAAGAGTTGTTCAGCGACTTTTTCATCTCCATTAATTTGGATATATACTCCACTTGAAGTATTACTTACCCAACCTGAGAGATTCATTTTACAAGCCAGATTGTAGATAAAGGGTCTGAATCCTACACCTTGAACAACGCCTGCTATATGAATTTGAAAGGTTTTCAATAAAAGATAGGATCTTAGCTTACCTTATATTTTTCAGCGAGTTTAAGTATGGTTGCTATCGTATCAGGAACGCAATCTTCAACAGCTTTTGAAAGATCCATATTCATCGCTGTTAATTCATCAATACTGATAGTAACCAAGTGAATATCTGGAATTTGATCTTGTAAATAGATCGCTTCTATCATGTCTTTTAGACCAACATCATGCACACTTAATGCGCTGGGGAAGTCGGCAGCAAATTTTGGTCTAATAACAGAGATACTTCCTGCAGGTTTCCCGTCCATCGTGGCATCGAGAAAAATAACCACAGGATACTCATCAAAATAATTCATTAGAAAAAAGCCTCCCGTTCCACCGTCTAGTACATCTACATAATCTGGAATTTTAATCTCTTCCATTTCATAGATAACATGTACGCCTACACCTTCATCCCCCATTAAATAATTTCCAACACCAAGGACGAGTACTTTTTTAGATTTATCTTCAGTAAGATCTATAGCTGATTTCCCGATCAACGATTTTGCAAGATCATATGCCATAATTTGATTTTTAATTAATATTTGGTAAAAAAAACCTTGCTAAATGTAAGCAAGGTTTTTTAATTAAATTATGATGAAAGTAAGCTTCTAATTGATTTAGGTTAACTAAATACTTTCAATTATTCTTTTTCTTCTTTATCAGATGAAATTACACGTTCAGTTCTTACAAATTTATATCCACTAAACATCGAACTAACTTCTCCACGTCCTTCAAGCCATTCATGGTAAAATACAAGGTATATATGAATGATAGCTATCAGAATAATTGGCCACATAGCGAAATGATGAACCATTCGTGCTGTAAAATCTCCACCAAGCATTGGCACCACCCAAGTAAATAGTTGAGGGAACCAAGATGCTGACATGGATGCATACAATCCAAATCCTGTAAAGATCATCACTAAGAAAAGCACAAAAAAAGCGATGTAAGCTAATGCAGCAACGGTATTATGTCCAACGCTGATATCTCTTAATTCTTTATTTTTATCATTTAAGAGTAATACATCAACCTTCATTACATGCATGATGTTCTTTATTGCTTTATTGCTAAAGGGCCAATATGCTGCCCATCGGGCATACTTATTTCCCACAAAAGCCCAATAAAATCGCATAAGGATCATTATTAGAAAAGCATAAGCTGCAACGAAATGTGTAAATCGAACAATTCCGAACCAATAGGCATCATTTGCTTCATGATGATCCATAATAACCGGCGGATCAGCAATTATAAATCCGGTAATGATAAGCACTGTTATTGCTAATGCATTCATCCAATGGAATAATCTGACTGGCAATTGCCAAACGTATGCGCGTTTAAAATTTCTGGTTTGCATAGTTATTTATTTTAATTATTCACAATTACACATCACACGCCGATATATTATTGACGGTAGAAATATGCTTTCCATGTTCATCGTATAAATGAACTGCACAAGCAATACATGGGTCAAACGAATGTATTGTTCTAATGATCTCTAGAGGTTGCTCAATATCAGCAACCGGTGTTCCGATCAATGTAGATTCATACGCAGAACGTTGACCTTGAGGATCACGAGGAGAGGCGTTCCAAGTTGAAGGAACAACCTGTTGGTAGTTGGCAGTTTTACCATCTTTGATAACGATCCAATGCGCTAATGCACCACGTGGGGCTTCCATATAACCAACACCTTTTGCTTCTGCCGGCCACGTACTTGGGTCGAACTTCTCCGTATTAGCCATTCGGTAATCACCATTCTTAATGTTGTTCATTAAAGTGTCGAAGAACTCTACAGTCCAGTCGGCAATAACGATGGTTTCCAATCCACGAGCAGCAGTTCTTCCTAAAGTAGAGAACAATGCGTCAACAGGAACCTCCAATTTAGCCAAGGCATAGTCAACCACATTTTTAAACTCAGGAATACCTGAAGCATAACCTATAAGCACTCTTGCAAGCGGTCCAACTTCCATTGGTTTTCCTTTCCATCTTGGTGTTTTAATGAAACTGTATTTTTCATCAACATTTAGATGATCGTATGGAGGTTTAGGACCAGAGTAATTGATATTCGTTTCTCCATCCCAAGGATGTCTTCCAGCATCTTTTCCTTCTGCATAATTATCATACCAGGAATTATTAACTAATTCTTGGATCTCATCAGTACTTCTATGGTCTACAGGTATGATATTGCTAAGGTCATTATTAAGAATTATCCCTCCTGGAATTTTAAAACTTGAAGGATCATTATATCCATTAGTAGGGAAATCTCCATAGGTCATATAATTTCCAAATCCTTTACCAATTGCTCCCCAATCTCTATAAAAACCAGCGATAGCAAGTAGATCAGGAATGTAAACTTGGTTTACAAAATCACGACCTTGTTTTAGTAACTGACCAACATAGGCCAGACGTTCAGCATTCAGTCCACCCTGGCTTTCGATATTGATTGCACAAGCCATACCACCTACAAGGTAATTTGGATGTGGATTTTTTCCTCCAAAAATAGTATGAACCTTAACGATTTCTTTTTGCCATTCAAGTGCTTCTAAATAATGGGCAACAGCTAATAAATTAATTTCTGCAGGAAGCTTCATCTGAGGGTGACCCCAATAACCATTGGCGAAAATTCCTAATTGTCCACTATCAACGAATTTTTTAATCCGTTTTTGAACATCAGAAAAATAACCTGGTGAACTTTTAGGCCATTTTGAAATACTTTGGGCTACTCTGGAAGTTTCAGCTGGATCAGCTTTTAAACAGTTTACAACATCAACCCAGTCAAGAGCGTGTAAGTGATAGAAATGCACAACATGATCATGCATATACAATGCACCTTCCATGATATTCCTTACTAATTCTGCGTTGGGCGGAATCACAATGTCAAGTGCATCTTCAACTGCTCTAACAGAGGTTAGCGCATGCACGGTGGTACAAACACCGCAGGTACGTTGAACAAAGGCCCATACGTCCCTTGGATCACGTCCCTTAACTATTTCTTCTATTCCACGAACCATTGTGGATGAACTATATGCATCAACGATTACACCATCTTTTACTTCAGCTTCTATACGAAGGTGACCTTCTATTCTGGTGATCGGATCAACTACTATTCTTTCTGACATGTCACTTATTTTTTAAGGTGAATGAGGATTGCATTATGCTTTAATGTTCTCTTCATTTTCTATACCTCGATTAATTCTCTTATTTAATTCTTTACGCTTCATGATATTTGCTCCGATTGCATGGGCAGCAATACCCGCTCCTACAACAGTAGCGGCAATTTTACCTATATCATCAGCATTCGATTCGATACCGAAACCAGTCATGTTTGGTAATCTCTCATAGAATGGTCCATTGTCCCAGAAGTTCTCTTCTGAACATCCGATACATCCATGTCCGGATTGAATAGGATAACTTACTCCGTTATTCCATTTAATAGTACCACATGAATTATAGGTCATCGGACCTCTACATCCAACTTTATATAAGCAATATCCTTCTTTAGCATGCGCATCATCAAAGGTTTCAGCAAATAAACCGGCATCATAGTACGGTCTTCTATAACATGAATCATGTACACGTTTTCCATAAAATGCTTTAGGTCTACCTAATCGATCAAGTTCAGGTAATTTACCAAAGGCCACATAATGCATGATCACACCGGCCATAACTTCACCAATTGGTGGGCAACCGGGTACACGTATAATCGGTTTATCCTTTATAATTTTATGTATAGGAGTTGCCTGAGTTGGGTTAGGTGCAGCAGCTTGAACACAACCATTACTAGCACAGGATCCCCATGCAATAATAGCCGCAGCACCAGCAGCAGACTCTTTAAGTATTTCCAACGAGGTTCTACCCGCGATCACACAATAATTACCATCATCTCCTAAAGGCACAGAACCTTCAACACAAAGGATATAACCACCTTTTTCAATAGTTGCATGCTTCGCAGCTTCCGCTTGTTTTCCTGATGCAGCCATTAAAGTTAATGTATAATCTAATGAGATCTTATCAAGAAGAATATCAGCCACTATAGGGTGATCTGAGCGGATAAACGATTCACTGCAGCAGGTACATTCTTGAAAATGTTCCCAAATTACAGGTAAGCGGGGGGTGGTTTCAAGTGCTTTTGCGATTTGACCCACTGCACTTGTTTCGAGACCCATATATGCAGCCATAAAGGTTGCAAATTTCATAAAGTCCCGTCGGGAGTACCCTTGTCTTATGATGCTTTCATAATAGGTCTCCTGTCTTTTTTCTTTTGTTTCTGACATAGGAATTATAGATTCGATTCAACTCTCTAAAATTAACGATTATAGAGCGATAAAAACAAGTCGAACCCTTATTTATAAGTAGTCTAAATATGGATAAGCACTTATTATTCAAACAATTGCCATTTAACGTATATTTGATAGGAGTTTAGTGTAATGGGAAAAATTGAAAATTTACTTTACTTTTATTTCACTGGATTTAGAAAATAGGATTAAATATTAATATTAAGAATAACTAATATCATAAAATATGAAAAGATTTCTCATTTTATTCATGCTTTTAGCTCCTCTTTCAATCATGGCACACGAAGGTCATGGAATTTCAGGGAGTGAAGTACTCCATTTATTAGTATCGCACTATTATGCTGTTATAGCTTTTGCATTAGTTATTGCCGGAAGTTTTTATTTCAGTAAAAAGTTAAGATCAAAAGAGTAACATTAAAGGTTACACAGAAGAATGCATGAAATGTCTATCGCTCTAGGGATCGTTAGGATCGCTGAAGATGAAGTTAAAAAAGCGAAGGCAAGCAAAGTCGAAGTTATAGAATTAACTATTGGAGAGCTTTCCGGGGTTGAGAAGGAAGCATTAGATTTTGCCTGGCCTGTAGCCGTGAAAGAAACGGTTTTGGAAGGAGCTGAAAGAAAGGTTGACTACATTAAGGGTATTGGAAAATGTTCTGAATGTCAACTTGAATTTCATTTGAAAAATTTACATGATGCTTGTCCGGATTGCAATAGCTATTTTAAAGATATTCTTCAAGGAAAAGAATTAAAAGTCATAGCCTTGGAAGTTGTTTAGTAGTAACTTTACAAAGTTTAAATATATAGAATATGTGTACTACATGCGGATGCGGAGTAGATGATAACGGTGCCAAGATCATCGATCTAAAAGAAACGAACGGTCACCATAGTCACGACCACGACCATGGTCACCATCATCATTCACATGACGGAGAACATACTCATGACCACGATCATGATCATCTACACCGTGTAATCGAATTGGAGAGGGATATTCTTCAACAAAATGATCTTTCCGCAGCACGTAATCGTGGCTATTTTGAAGCAAAGCAGATCACAGCGATAAATTTGGTTAGTTCTCCCGGTTCTGGGAAAACAACTTTTTTAGAAAGATCATTAAGTGACCTTAAAAAGGAAATTGATTTTCATGTTATAGAAGGAGATCAGCAAACATTAAATGATGCGAAGCGAATAGAAGCAATAGAAATCCCTGTTATACAGATCAATACCGGAAAAGGCTGTCATCTTGATGGAGATATGGTTCAACGAGCGCTCAAAAAGCTAGATCCTAATAACGGATCAGTTGTAATGATAGAGAATGTTGGAAACCTGGTTTGTCCATCGATGTTCGATCTGGGAGAAAATTTTCGAGTAGTTATAATAAGCACTACGGAAGGAGACGATAAACCGATCAAATATCCGGATATGTTTCATGGTTCTCAAGTCTGCATAATAAATAAAATAGACTTGCTGCCCTATGTGAATTTTGATGTTGAGGTAGCTAAGGATTATGCCCGAAAGCTAAATCCAGATCTCATTTTCTTTGAAGTGTCGGCTACTACCGGAGAAGGTATGGAAAGCTGGTACAAATGGTTGAAAAATTATATGAATAAAAACTGATCTTATGTGTTTATCTATTCCCGGAAAAGTAGTTGAAATAACAGCAGAATTGGATGAGGTTTTTCGTATTGGAAAAGTATCCTTTGATGGATTGATGAAAGAGGTCAATCTAAGCATGGTGCCAGAAGCGAAAATTGGCGATTATGTATTGGTACACGTTGGAGCAGCCATTGGTATGATCGATGAAGAAGAAGCCAAGAAAACATTTGATCTATTAAAGAAGATGGGCGACCTCGAAGATGAGGATTTTAAAAAGTGGACAGAGAATAAATAATTTCTAAATAAGAAATCCAAAATTTCACATTTGTACTATTCCTGAATAGATTTGGTCAGTTTTCTTGTTAAGTAAAAATTATTCTTAATTAATTTTGTTATAATATAAAAATCACCTTATTTTGTACTCGAAAACGTAATTAGTCAAATATATTAATTTGCATAAATGGCAATTGAAGGGACAAGAGATAAAATTTTAGTTGTTGCGAATAAACTTTTTAGCAGATTTGGTTTTCATAAAACATCAATGGATGAGATAGCTAAGATTGCTAGAAAAGCTAAAGGCTCATTGTATTATCATTTCGCAAGTAAAGAGGATCTATTTAGAGAAGTTGTATCTAAAGAAATAGTGACTCTAAAAACCCATTTAACAATTATAGTTAATGATGCAGATTTAACTGCTTCAGGTAAAATGAATAGATATCTTATTAAAAGAATGGAAGTATTAAGCCATGCTTCTAATTATCATGAGACTTTGAAGGCTGATTTTTTCGAACATTTTGATTTTATTGATGATTTACGGGGGGAACTGGATGAATGGGAAAGAGGTAACATTAAATTGATAATATCAAGAGGAATTACGACGGGTGAATTTGCTCCTATTGAAGATATGGATGTTTTACTAGACATGTTTATTATGGTTTTAAAAGGATTAGAAATTCCGTTTTTTCTACAAAATAAATACGAGAAGTATTCACCTTACTTTGAAGGGTTGATGGGGATTTTAACAAAAGGATTAGCTAAATAATTTTTTTAATCAAAACTGACTAAAAAACATAAATAGTGCAATTAAATTAAATATGAAAAGGCTATCAGGACTAATATTAAAAGTATTTGGATGGAGACTAACTGGTGTTTTTCCAGAAGTAGATAAGAGTGTTATCATTTTTGCTCCACATACAAGTAATTGGGATTTTATAATTGGAAAACTATATTTAAATTCAAGGGGAGTAAAAGCTAATGCTCTAGTAAAAAAGGAGTTGTTTTTTTTTCCAATGAATTTAATAATGATTTTTTTAGGATCAATTCCAGTGGATCGAAAAAACAAGAAAAATAATGTGGTTTCGAAATTAGCCTCAGTCTATGATAAAAAAGAGAAATTCAATTTAATCGTTTCTGCAGAGGGGACAAGAGCAAAAGTATCTAATTGGAAAAGAGGATTTTATAACATCGCTAAATCTGCAGAAGTTCCTATTGTAGTAAGTTATATAGATTTCGAAAAGAAAGAAGTAGGAATAAAAGGAGTTGTTGAGGATACGAGCAATATTGAAAAAACAATGAAAGAGATTACGGCAGTATATAAAAATGTAAAGGGTAAATATCCAGAAAATTTTGCTACTGATAAGAGTACAATTAATTTTTATGACAAAAACTGACTATTAAACACTTATAGTATAATTAAATAAAATATGAACAAGCTTTCAAATAGTATAATAAAATTAAAGTGGCCCATTGTTATTGTTGTTACATTGTTGACAGCATTTCTTGGTTACCAAATTAAAGACCTTAAAATTGATTCGGACATTATTAGTTCATTACCAGATGATGACCCAGCTGCGCTTTTATATAAGAATATTGGTAAAGAGTTCGGCGGGAATGATATGGGAATGATTATCATTGAAACCGATGATGTTTTTCAAGAAGATGTGATTGGGTATGTTAAACAAATTACCGACACATTACGAATAACCGAAGGAGTTTCAACAGTAACCAGTTTAACTAATGTTCTTGATATTAAGGGTAGTGACTGGGGAATTGAAATTGGAACTTTACTTGACGAATACGACTTACCCGATTCGAGAGATGAGCTTATTAGTTTAAAAGAAAGGGTTTTCTCAAAAGACATGTATAAAGGGACTCTTGTTTCGGAAGATGGAACCTCAACATTAATTATGTTCACTTTACTTGACGGTGTTGATAAGCAAGTAGTAGCAAGAAATATAAAAAGTAAAATTTCTGAACTGGACATTCCAGAGAAATTATACTTTGGTGGTCTTCCATTTATGATGAATGATATCGCAGATTTAATTATCTCTGATATTGTCAGGCTTATTCCTATCACCTTTTTTCTTATAGCACTTATTCTATTTCTTGCCTTTAAAACAACAAGAGGTGTTGTTCTACCAATGCTTACTGCTGCTTTATCAGTTATATGGGTACTAGGTACTATGGTGTTATTCGGCTTCGAATTATCAATGATTTCAAATATTACACCTATCATTTTGCTTGCCGTAGGAAGTGCATACACTATTCATGTATTAAACCGGATAAATGCAACTATTGATACAGATCGTAAACAGGCATTAATTAAGGCCATGGCGTACATTACAATACCTGTAATTCTTGCAGCTTTAACTACAATGATTGGTTTTGTTTCGTTTGTCTTTGGTGCATACCTTGAAATAATACGTGATTTCGGTGTATTTACAGCACTAGGTGTTATTTACGCTTTACTTCTTTCAATATTTTTTGTACCTGCAATAATTTCAGCACTTTCTATGTATAGGAATGCAAAAAAAGTAAAACGTGAGAACAAAAAGAAACACACTTTCTTAAACGACACTATTCTATTTCCTTTAAATAATTTATTGCATAAGCATCCAAAACATACTTTATCGGTTTGGGGATTAATAATGCTATTGAGTATAGGCGGGATTTTTCTTATCGAAAGAGAAGTAAATATGGCCGAATATTTTAAAAAAGGAAATCCTACTCGAGTTACAGAAGATATTATGCAAGAAAAATTTGGTGGATCACAGCCTGTTTTTGTTGTATTTGAAGGTGATATACAAAGTCCATATGTACTAAAAATGATGATAAAAACGGAGAATTATATGAAAGAGTTCTCTGCAATTGATCGTACTCAATCTATTGCCGACCTGGTAGAGGAAATGAATGATGTGATGGAAGAAGGCAAGAGGATTCCCGATGAAAAAAACAAAATTGAAAACCTTTGGTTTCTATTAGATGGACAGGATATTATGCCACAATTGGTTTCAGATGATCTAGATAGAGCCATTATACAATCCAAGTTTGCTTCAACCGATAGTAAAGTACTAAATGACTTTGTAGTATATATGGATGATTTCGTAGAAAAAAATTCTACTGAAGAATGTAAAATTGAAGTAACTGGTATGCCTTCTGTTTATTCGCAATTAGACAAAAGCCTTATTAATAGCCAAATGAGCAGTTTAATAATTGCCATAATTATGGTTCTATTGATTGTTGGATTAATGATGCGTTCTCTAATTAAAGGTGTGTTTGCAGCAATTCCTATAATCGCCACAATTTCGATACTATTCGGTTTTATGGGAATAACAGGTATTCCTTTAGACATTGCTACAGTACTTGTTGCCAGTGTAGCACTTGGTATAGGTATTGATTATTCCATTCACATTATCACACACTTTAACCATGTTTACAAAGAAACCGGCGATTTGGATAAAGCCATGGAAGAAACCATTATGGTAAGCGGAAAAGCTATTGTTATTAATGTATTATCTGTTGCAGCAGGGTTTTTGGTTTTAGTATTCTCAGAAATGGTTCCCTTACAGAATTTCGGACTTTTAGTAGCTATGAGTATGATTGGCTCTGGATTAGGGGCATTAACACTTTTACCTGTAATCCTAATCCTTTATTATAGAAGAATTGAAAAATCAAATTTTAATACACATAAATAATAGTAAAAATGAAAAATCTAAAATTAATAATAGTCAGTATTCTCCTTTTAATGGGAGGTATGCTAAATGTAAACGCACAAGATGCAAACGACATTTTAAAGAAAATGGATGATGTAATGTATTCCCCTAAGGATATGACAGGGAAAACAAAAATTGTTCTGATCGATAAAAATGACAAGGAAAAAACACGGGAAGCAAACATTATTCAGAAAGGAAATGACAAACGAATTTTTCGATTTACCAAACCCGCATCTCAAGCCGGAATTGCATTTTTGTCATTACCGGACGATGTTATGTATTTGTATATGCCTGCATTTGGAAAGGAAAGAAGAATATCATCCTCGGTTAAAAGTCAAAACTTTGCAGGAACAGACTTTTCATATGATGACATGGAATCAAAGCTATATTCAGAAAAATACACTCCAAAACTACTTGAATCAGAAGGAGATGTATATGTTTTAGAATTAACTCCCCTATCCCAAAAGTCGTCCTATTCTAAACTTATTGTAAAAATTCACAAAACAAATTACTACCCCACATTAATGGAGTATTACGATAGAGGGAATAAGAAAATAAAAATAGCTGTTTACAATTTTATAAAGGTTGGAAGTTACTGGAATGCTGAAGAAATTTTCATGACTGACCTGAAGAAAAATCACAAAACAAAAATGATAATGTCTGATGTAAAATATGATCAGGGTTTATCTGATGATGAATTTACTGTTAGAAAGTTAAAACAATAGAATGAAACAAAAAGTTGCATTAGTGTTATCAAGTGGAGGCTCTAAGGGCCTAGCTCATATTGGTGTTATAACTGAACTTGAAAGGCAAGGTTTTCAAATAACATCTATTTCAGGATCTTCAATTGGCTCTGTTTATGGCGGTTTGTATGCGATGGGCAAATTGCCTCAATATACAGAATGGGCAAAAACACTTAATCCAAAATCCATATGGAGCCTTATGGACTTTACACTTTCATCTAATGGGCTGTTGAAGGGGGAAAAAGTTTTTCAGAAAATGCAAACATTTATTCCAGATATGCCAATTGAAAATATGGATATTCCATTTGCGGCTGTTGCCACTGATATTTTGAATGAAGTGGATGTTGTATTTGAATCAGGTAGCTTTTATGACGCTATAAGGGCTTCTATAGCAATTCCAACAGTTCTTACACCAGTGAAGCACAATGGTTCTATTCTGGTAGACGGAGGGGTTCTAAATCCAATTCCTATTGATCATGTGAAACGTATCAAAGACGATATTCTAGTGGTTGTAAATTTATATGGAGACAAAGAGAATAATAAGGAAAACCCAGAAATAGTTGATAATTATAATAAATCCTATAACACGTATCTTAATGGGATTTTAAAAAGCATCAACAACTTCATAAGTTCTGGAGATAAAAAAAGCCTTGGATATTTCTCACTTCTCAGTACAACCACACATGCAATGGTTCATAAAATTGCAAAACAGACTATCGAAAAACATCAACCCGATATAACCATAAGTATTCCATACAATTCGTCTAACACCTTTGACTTTCATAAGGCTGAAAAATTAATTAAGCTAGGAGAAGAAGCTGCAAGGAAAGCAATTTTAACAAGTGATTGTTTATGAATATGACAAGTGTAACAGCTATTATTTGTGCCTTTAACGAGGAAAACACCATAAAGGAAGTTATTCACTCTTTGTCTAGTTATTCTATTATTGATGAAGTAATTGTTATTAATGATGGTTCTTCAGACGGTACGAGAGAAATAGTAGAAGAGATGAGTAGTAGAGAAAAAGTCACAGCTATTCATTTGGAAAATAATATGGGTAAAGGTTTTGCAATGGCTGTTGGGGTGGAAAAAGCAAGCGGAGATATCATTGTATTTATGGATGCTGATTTATCAAATATTCTAGAAGAACATGTTAGACAATTAATCACACCTATTCAAACTTTTATGGCAGATATGGTGTTAGGTCAACCAAGTGAAACATTGATTGATCATAATTATAACCCATTTAAATCATTTACTGGGCAAAGGGCTCTCAATAAGGAGGATGTAATAAATATAACAGACAAAATGAGAGTTTCAAGATTTGGTGTTGAAACACTACTAAACCTCTATTATCAATCAAAAGGAAAAGTGATAGAATATGTGTTGCTAAAAGATCTTAGGCATCCAACGAAATTTTCTAAACAAACGCCATTTCAAGCGACAAAAGAATTCATTTTTGAAGGTCAAGAAATTGCAAAAACGTCTATTATAAATTATGATTTATTAGTTAAATCAATAATGAAAAACACAAAAAAATACATTAAACTATGAAAGTTAAATACATTTTATTATTGGCTATTGTAAGCGTAGCAAACTTTAATAGAACATTAGCACAAGAAGAAGCAGATAAACTTAAAGTGTATGGAGAACTATTATCCGATCAGCGATTTCTGCTTGATACACCAAATGATTGGGCTTGGAACGAAAATAGATTAACATTAAAATTTGAAAAAAAAATAACGAATAACTCGAAGTTCTATAGTGAAATTTGGTTAAGAAATATTGGTATTCCTACTATTAACACATCATCAGATCTTTATAATAAAGGAATAGTTGATCCTTATAATCTTGAAATAAGGGAAGCATACGTACAGCTATATGGGTTCCTATCTCCAAATTTGGATGTTAAAATTGGAAAACAGCGAATTGCTTGGGGTACAGCAGATATGTTAAATCCAACTGACAATTTAAATCCTTATGATTTAGAAGATGTGCTGGACTTTGGTCGCCACAGGGGATCAATTGCGATTAATTTGGATTACTACTTTAATTCAGAATTTTCCTTTCAGGGTGTTTATATCCCATTTTATCAACCTGCCAATATGCCGGTTGGAATTTTTGCTACAGCACTTTCACCATCAATGGATATGCCTTCTGGAATGAAGTTGGTTGAATTCTCAGATCAAATAGTAATGCCTAGGTATAATTTAGGAGAAAGTTCAACAGCAGGGATGAAGTTTAAAGGTTTCGCAGCTGGAATTGATTTCTCTCTGAGTTATGTGTGGGGACGAGATGGTCTACCGATGTCAAATTACAATACATTTGTGCCAGTCGATACCGTTGGAGGTATTACAATTCAATCAGATTTATCATTCTATAGAACGCATATTTTTGGTGCAGATTTTGCAAGCAGTATCGGAGGTGTTGGTGTATGGGGAGAAGCTGCAGCCTTTTTACCTGAAAATGAAGTAATAATGATTACTGATCTATCTGCTTTCTATCCAAGCTCTCCTGTTCCCGTAACGCAAGACTCTACTGTGTTAAAAAAAGAAGTATATGTAAAATTTGTTGTTGGTGCAGATTATAATTTTGCAAATGGGATCTATATTAATTTCCAATATTTACATGGCTTTGTAAATGAAAGAGGTAGAGACGCTTTAAATGATTATTTCTTCATTCAATTAGATAAAAAGTTCATTGATGATAAATTAAAAATATCGCCCTTAGCTGGTGGTTTTATTGTGTCTGATTGGAATGATATTGAAAATAATTTCGCATTAATTTATGTTCCAAATGTATCTTATATGGCAACCGATAATGCAGAAATCACTCTTTCCTTGGCAATTTTTGATGGAAAAGGAGATAATATATTTGCCAATTTTAATGATTATAATATGATGATGTTTAAGTTAAAGTATAGTTTCTAAATTTTTTTTGATAGTAATAGGAAATTGTAAATATGAAAATTATGGAAGATTTAATTAATGATTACTTTGAAGTAAAAATTTTAGATAAAATAGCTACCATAATTATAAAAAAGGATGTGTTTAAGCTATTAAAGAGTAAAGATTCTAGCGATTTGCTTTTCGATTCTTTAAGGTCATTGCAACGTGATACAAAAATTAAAGCATTACTTTTTATGAATACACCTGATTGTTATGGTGATAAAGTGTATGATATTTTTATTGAAAAGTCTATTAAATCTTTCAAGAAGAACAATACAGAAGAATTATTGGAATATCAAGATTGCAACGAAAGACTTAAGGAAAACCGAATCCTAAATATCTTTATAAAGTATTTAATAAATTATAATAAATTGTGTTTTATAGTTCTTTCTGGTGGTATTGTGACTCCTTTTTTTAGTGCTTCTCTAGCTATGGATATACGATACGCTACTCCTGACATGTATTTTTCATTAGCTCATAATAAATATGGATTACATCCTAGTGGGGGATTACCCCATTTCTTAATTCAACAAATTGGTTATAATAAGGCAATTGAATTAATGTTATCTGATAAGGTTTCTGCAGAAATGGCACTTGAGTTAGGTTTGATCAATCAGATTGTAGCAAAAGATAAAATGTTAGAAACCGTAATAAAAGATATTGAAAGAATAATAGAATTCCCAAGTTGTACATTAAGAAGAACTAAACGGTTATCAAATTTTGTACGCAATTCTTTGGATGACTACTTTGATTTTGAAGCTTCAATATGGAATCTGTGATGTAGAAAATATTGCTAAAAATTATTGACTTATTGAAAGTTATTATTCAACTTAGTTTAGTGAGTTTAATAAACTAGAAAATACTAAGAATACCACCATTATATTTTAATTTATCCTTGCGACCTCTGAGCCTACTCTGTATCATTGTGGTTAGAAAAAAATAGAATTTTCCCTCAGGTCAATACGATATCTCCGTAAAAAACTCCTTAAAATACTCCACATCACTCTTCATACTTTTTATTACTGGCATATCATCAGGTACATAAAAAAGCCTTCTTTCTACATCTTCTATAATATCCATAGCTGCTTGTTGGAGTTTTAAATCTTGATCTATTTCCATTCGGGTATGGTATAATGTCACAATATTTAACAATGTAACGCACAGATCAAGCGTAAATGAACTCTCTTCTTTCTCCGCTAATTCCTTTCTCATCTCCATCGCCTTCATGTAATAAGATAAGGCTTCATCGTACTCTTTCTTCTCATCATAAATAACACCCAAATTATGCAAGCATGTAGCTTTATAATGCATGTACTCATTAGGTGACTTGTCACTTAGGACAGTGTAAATCTCTAAGGCATTATTGTAATAATCTATTCCTTTATCTTTGTTTTCGAGATCAGTATATAGTACACCCAAACTATTGTATGTAGCAGCTAAAAACGGACTGTAAGCTCCATCGGTCTTCTCGTTGAGTAACTTATAAATCTTCAGACTCTCTTCAAAGTACTGAGCTGCTTTTCCTTCATAATCCAATTGCTTTTGATTAATGGCCATATTATTATAAGTAGCGGCCAAATAAGCAAGGTATTTCCCTGGCTCACTTTCTGAAAGTCTACTAAACTGATCAGCACTTTTCTTTAGGTGAATAAAAGCAGTGTGATAATCATCATCATCTTCAAAAACCTGCGCAAGACTTGCCAGGGTATTGGCCGAATAAGGCAAGAAATTCAATTGATTTGCTTCGATGAGTTCGTCATAAAGCCTTATGCTTTCTTTTAACTCCTTTTTTGCCTGATAAAGATCTTTTTTCGTAATGAATATTGAAGCCAGATTAAAGTGATTAAGCGCTAAAAAGGCTTTTATATTTTCATTGCCTTCAACAATTTCAATGTAATTTTTTATTGCATTTGAAAAAGACTCACTTGCTGTTTTCAACTCACCTTTTAGTATATAAGAGTTACCCAAACTGGAGTAGATGTGGGCACGGTTTTCTATATCGAGGTTATCTGGTTCACTAATGTCATTCACAATGGCTAATGCGGCGATATAATGCGGAATAGCTTCTGTATGTTCTCCCAAGGTTTGGTAGAGATAGGCAAGGCTATTTCTAATCTGAAGAAGTTCATCGGGAACACTTGTTAATTCAAGCGCTTCGATAAATATTCGAATCGCCTCATTGTGCTCTTCTTTTTCAATAAGCTCATTCGCTTTTTCCAATTTTATCTTTAGCCACTCTTCCATTGTAAAAGGTTTTATTTTCTAATATTTCCCTATAAATATAATGATAATAAAAGTAGTTTTTGTGACATTTGAAGCATGGAATTACTTACAAGCTTTTAAGGGTTTTCGCTAAGCGGAAAAGTGACAAATGGTGATGCTAAATCCATCAATATTTCGTATATTTAAAGGTGCATTTTTAATCATTAAACCGCGCTACTATGCAAAAATCTTTAGAGTCGGCCGGTTACTCAGAAATCGGATAAAAATAAGTCTAGAAGCAAGAGTTTTTAAGTGAATTTCGATAATTTATCGAATGGTTTTGAAAAAGCAGCTGTTTGATTACAATAGTAAGTCGCTGCTTCCTGCTCTCAATAAATCGACGTTAAATTCTAACTTAAAATCAGGAGGATGAATAATTATAAGATGATTTTACCATGGCTGTAGTTTCTGCTACAGCCCCACTGAAGCTCCTTAATTGGACAGAATCGTAAGTGAAGATCCAGAATGCAATAAAAATGCATCTGGATGACCAGTAGCGAATAGAACTGGTGCTGGTCAAGGTCTGCACTAAAATAATAGTACTTGATTTATATCAGTCTGACTAAAAATTGACAAAATGTTAAATAGAATTAAAATATTAGGAGTATTAATTCTATCAATACTCTTATTAACTAATTGTAAGAAAGAAAACGATCAGGATAATACACTACAACAAGGAGAATTGGTTTTTACCTCAATAAACGTAACAATGGATAAAACTGATGATGTACCTTGTGGTGAACTTATACCAACGCATGCAAAGGTTGTAATAAGTGGTAAAGTTTACTTGCCTCAAGTATTTATATTAGATGGTAATATATTTACTCAAGCGATCAAACTAGATGCAAGAAATAAAAAGTATGTTCTTGAAGAATTCAGCCTCATTGATGAGTTTGGAGTAGTTATTAGAACCACTCCAATGATAGGTTCTGAATATGCAGAATTTATTGAAGATCCACTTCCAAGAGATATTTTTATTATTCCTTTAGAAACCTTAGAAATGGCTATGGAAGTTCTTTGTTTCTATCCTGATGAATACCAATTATACGGATTCCAATTTTTTGAAATTGGTGAGTTATCTATTCGAAAGATGAATTTCGCAGGGAATTTTTGTATAAGTGACCCTGAAGATTATTGGTATTCACTGTATGGAAACCCAGGAGATATTTCAGTTAATCAAAAGGCTATCTTTAAAATTAAAGTATTCAGAAATGGTGATTTTATTAAAGAATATGATAATGAAGATAAGCATAACCTAATAGAGCCTTTGGTCGTTCCCTATGCTGACTATGTTAACATAATGGATCGCTTCAGATTCGAGTTGTTTATCTATGTTAAGGTTGGAAATGACTTTGACTATGTGAAGTTTCATGAATGGAAATTTTTCGATGATGAAAGCATTGAAAGTGGTGCAGATGGTATTGTAGATTTTGTATTAGGTAATTGTAATTTAACTACTCCTGATCTGCTTTTACCACCCTACTTTAACCTACCTGGAAACCTAAATTATAGGGTTCTTACATTTTCTAACATTGAAGCTCCAATGAGGGTAAAATTAATGAATATTGGAGAAGGATATGATATAGAAAATGGGATTTACAATGCTTGGAGTGCCGATTTTACAGACAATATCTATACTGGAGTAAATTACAGTATGAAGGCGCTTAGCTCACTATACCCTAAAGATCTTCCAGGAAAATGGAAGGATAATGAAGGTAAATTAGCGGCTTGTAACTGGTTGTTTAATCACAAGGATGATTATAATAGTAAAACAAATTCTTTTCAAAATGCCCTGTGGTATATATTTGATGATGTTCCAACAAGCGGTTTGGCATTAAGTATGGCGAACGATGCATTGATGAATACAAAATATTCTCCACTACCTGGAGAGTATGCAGCTATTCTCTATTTTGAATTGGGACATGATAAAGATATCAGAAGAAATGTACAGGTTACATTTATGATGGTTGAATCATAGTTTATCTATTTGTAAATTAATAAAAAGAGGCGGGTTTACCCGTCTCTTTTTGTTTCAAAAACTTATAATTTCTATTCGGATATATAAATGAAATAATGTAAATTTTGTCTTTTATATTCCATGAGTAAATACATTCTTTCTCTTGATCAAGGTACAACCAGTTCGAGAGCTATTCTTTATGATCAAGAAGCAACCCCCGTTTATATAGAAAACCAGGAGTTTAAACAGTATTTTCCTGAAAACGGCTGGGTAGAACACGACCCTGAAGAAATTTGGAACTCCCAGTTAGAAGTGGCGAAAAAGGCAATCTCATTTCTTCGAAATGGTGTTGAAAACGTAGAAGCAATAGGAATTACGAATCAACGTGAAACAACTGTTGTTTGGAACAAGAAAACGGGTAAAGCTATTTATAATGCTATTGTTTGGCAGGATAGACGTACAGCTGATTATTGTGAAACACTTAAAAGAGAAGGTAAGCAAGACCTGATCTATAAAAAAACGGGACTTATTATTGATGCTTACTTTTCTGCAAGCAAGATCGCATGGATACTGGATAATGTTGATGGAGCAAGGGAGATGGCGGAGCGGGGTGAGCTCACCTTTGGAACGATCGATACCTGGTTATGCTATAAATTAAGCAAAGGGAAGTTGCATATTACAGATCCGAGTAATGCGAGCAGAACAATGCTTTTTAATATTCATGATCTGAAATGGGATGAAGAATTACTTTCCATCTTCAATATTCCGGCTTCAATGCTTCCAAGTATTGTCGATTCCAGTGGTCTTCTTGGAAAAGTTGATAAAGATATATTTGGAAAAGAGATAGTTATTTCTGGAATAGCCGGCGATCAACAAGCGGCCCTTTTTGGTCAACTCTGTATAAAAAAAGGAATGATAAAATGCACCTATGGGACGGGCTGTTTTATTATGCTTAATACGGGAGAAACTCCTGTCGAATCAAAGAGTAACTTGTTGACGACCATTGCGTGGAAACGAGGCGATGAGGTGCATTATGCTTTAGAAGGAAGTGTGTTTATTGGGGGAGCTGTAATTCAATGGCTGCGCGACGGACTTGAGTTTTTTCAGGAAGCGGCAGATAGTGAATCATTAGCAGAAGCGGCGGATGATAATGGAGGAGTTTATTTTGTTCCTGCTTTAACAGGTTTAGGAGCTCCTCATTGGGATCCTTTTGCCAGAGGAAGTATTTTTGGAATTACAAGAGGCACAAGTAAGGCACATTTCACGCGAGCGGCCCTCGAAAGTATTTGTTTTCAGGTAAATGATATTTTAAAAGCGAAACGAGTTGATTTTCCTTCTTCAATTAATGAAATGAGAGTGGATGGAGGAGCTTCAGCAAATAATTTATTACTTCAGTTTCAAGCTGATATTTCTGAGCTTAAAATCATTAGAAGCTCTTTTATGGAATCTACAGCTCTGGGGGCTGCATTTTTGGCTGGATTGGGCTGTGGTATGTGGATGGAGGAAGAATTGATAGGTAAATGGACATCTGATGGTGAACTCAATTCGAGTATGGAGGGAGAACGGCGACAAAAACTAGTTTCAATGTGGGATAAGGCTGTGCAGCGATCGATAAACTGGGAAAATTAATATGAAGAGAGAAGATGGCTTAAAAGAGATAAAAACGGATGTTCTGTGGGATGTTATTATTATTGGTGGCGGCGCAACAGGCTTAGGGTCTGCTGTAGATTCGGCTTCCAGGGGCTATAAAACGCTACTAGTAGAAAAATATGATTTTGCCAATGGAACCTCTTCCAGAAGTACAAAATTGGCCCATGGAGGCGTACGTTACTTAGCACAAGGAGATATTTCCTTAGTATTAAATGCACTGGAGGAGAGGGGACTGATGATGAAGAATGCTCCGCATCTTGTTAAAAATCAAAAATTCGTTATTCCATATTATGAGTGGTGGGGAGGACCATTTTATACCATTGGCCTTAAGATCTATGATATGATGGCAGGTAAATTGGGACTCGGATCCTCTGAATTTATCTCAAAAGAGGAGGTGATGGAGTTTATTCCCAATTTAATTGATGAAGATTTGAAAGGTGGGGTGATCTACCATGATGGTCAGTTTGATGATAGTCGTTTAGCGATCAACCTAGCACAAACAGCGTATGATTCAGGCGCTTCACTTATTAATTATTGTGAGTTGATAGGATTAGAGAAAAATGAAGATGGAATGATCAATGGGGTGAGAATAGTTGATAAAGAAAGTAAGGAGGAATATAGTTTAAGAAGTAAAACGGTTATTAATGCGTGCGGTGTTTTTGTTGATGATATTTTAAAATTAGATGATAAGAATACACCCAAAAAGATTGTTGCCAGTCAGGGTGTTCATATCGTATTAGACTCGTCCTTTTTACAGGGAGATCATGCAATTATGATTCCTAAAACTCCGGACGATAGGGTGTTATTTGCGGTACCATGGCATGGGAAAGTAATTGTGGGAACAACTGATACCTTAATGAAAGAATACAGTGAGAATCCTTCCCCATTGGAGTCGGAGATAGATTTTATTCTTGAAACAGCAGCCAAATATCTTTGTAAAGCGCCTAAAAGAGAAGATATATTATCAGTATACGCTGGCTTACGACCATTGATGGCTCCAGAGGAAGTAGGACAAGAAACAAAGGAAATTTCCAGAAATCATAAGATCATTATTTCACTTTCAGGATTGATCACAGTAATAGGAGGGAAGTGGACCACCTACCGACATATGGCGGAAGACCTTATTGAAAAAGCAATTTTTATTGGAGGTCTAGATAATAGTGAATGCAAAACCAAAGCATTAAATATCCATGGTTATAAAGAAAGGCCTGAATTTGATGATCACCTTTATGTTTATGGTTCCGACAAAGAAGAATTGATGGATTTAATTGCTGAGAAAGCTTCTTACTCTGAAAAACTGGATAATGAATTACCCTATGTTGTCGGACAGGTTATTTGGGCGATGAGAAATGAAATGGCCCGAAGGGTTGAAGACGTATTAGCACGCAGGACACGCGCTTTATTTTTAAATGCAAAAGCAAGTGTTAGGATGGCTCCGAAAGTGGCTGAGATCATGGCAGCGGAATTCGGAAAAGAAGATACTTGGATCAAGAAAGAGATTGAAAATTATAAGGAGATCGCATCTGCATTCCTTGTTTAAATGTTAATTATTGTCAAGAAATCTACTTGGTAGTATATCATACTTTTCTCATCATTTATTTCTGCTATTTTTGTCAAAAATTTATAGAGAATGAAAAAGTTAATATTGCTTTTAAGCGTGGTAGTTGGATTTTCGGCATGTAATAAATCCGAAGAGGATCAGGC
>JAUVAY010000019.1 GCA_030591505.1 Flavobacteriales bacterium
ATTATGACTCTATTTACTTCTCGTTTGTTACCATGAGTACGCTTGGCTATGGTGATATTTCTCCTGTAACACAAGAAGGAAAATCACTGGTGATCGTCACCACTTTGATTGGTCAGTTTTATATGGTTATTATAATGGGAATAATTG
Organism: Flavobacteriales bacterium; assembly: GCA_030591505.1. Lineage (GTDB taxonomy): Bacteria > Bacteroidota > Bacteroidia > Flavobacteriales_D > JAHECK01 > JAHECK01. The sequence continues at coordinate 148 of JAUVAY010000019.1, forward strand.
TAGGTAAGTTCATTTCAAATAAAAATAAAGAAAGTGCATAAAATATTAGTGACTGGTGGAGCGGGATACATTGGCTCTCACACGGTAGTTGAATTGATCAATTCAGGATTTGAACCTATAATAGTTGACAATTATTCAAATTCTAATCCTCTAGTTATCCAAAACCTTGAAAAACTGTGCAATCGAAGTATAACACACTATGAGGCCGATTGTAATGATGAAAAGGTATTATCAGAAATTTTTAATGAGCATAACATTTCGGGTGTAATCCACTTTGCAGCCTATAAAGCTGTTGGAGAATCCGTTAGTGAACCACTAAAATATTATGAAAATAATATTGGATCTTTAATTACCTTATTGAAGGTCATGAACAGATTTGATGTATCAACCATCGTGTTTTCTTCATCATGTACTGTTTATGGACAGCCGGATCAATTACCGGTATCAGAAAATGCTGTTATAAGGCCTGCTAATTCACCTTATGGATACACAAAACAAGTAAGCGAGACCATTTTACAAGACTGCGTGCATGCTAATCCAAAATTTAGAACTGTACTTCTTAGATATTTTAATCCAATAGGTGCGCATCCATCATCATTAATAGGAGAGTTACCAATTGGAATTCCCAATAATTTAGTCCCTTTCATTACACAAACCGGCGCTGGTTGGAGAAATGAACTCACAATTTTTGGAGATGATTATAACACTTCTGACGGAACATGTATTCGGGATTATATCCATGTTATTGATCTTGCGAAAGCACATGTAAAAGCTTTTGAATGGTTAGAAAAAAACACTGACTCAATTGGTGTATTTAATATTGGCACAGGAAATGGTTCAAGTGTTTTACAAACGATACAGGCATTTGAAAAGGTGAGTGGAATTAAATTAGCCTATAAGATAGGGAATCGACGAGAAGGAGATGTGGAACAAATCTGGGCTTCTAATGACAAGGCAGTAAATGAATTGAATTGGAAAGCAATTTATTCATTAGAAGATGCAATGGATCATGCGTGGAAGTGGCAGCTTAAATTAGGTGAAAAACAACCTTAAAAACCCTTAACTCTATCAATAAAAATATTACAAGAACAGCGTAAATGCTGTAGTAATATATAGAATTATAAAACCGGTCAATGCTCCCCAATTAACCTCAACCGGTCGGTGAGCCTGAAGTAATAACCTTGCACTTGAGATGAACCCTAAGCCTATTATAGCTATTGCTAATATTGAATAATCGATAAACCCATGAGCGCGATATAGCCCAACAATGGCTCCAACAAGTCCTGCAAATGCAAGTGCATGAAGACTTATTTTAAAATAATTTGAAACAAAGAAAACAAGCGCTAAAGACAACAATATTCCAAAGAAAAGTGAAATAAAAGCACCTGGAAGATCAAGTTTTCTCCATAGTATATATGTTACTAAATGAAATATGAATAGAATCAATATCCCAATTTTCCTTTCATTCTTTTCCTCCAGGAATAATGAAGTAAACACTCCTTTTTTCTTTAAGTAAAAAAACGTTGCCAAAGGCATAATTATCGTATTAACAAGCAATAATAAAAGTATTGGCTTCATTCTGCTAACCGGTATTAAATACTGCAAATAGGGATCTGAACCATACACAAGCAAAACCATATATACCGGAATAAAAACTGGATGAAAAACGAAGGAAAGAAATCGGGCAAATTGCTGCATCCTATAATTGTTTTCTTAAGCGTCCAACCGGAATGTTTAGCTGTTCGCGATATTTAGCAACCGTTCTTCGTGCAATATTATATCCTTTTTCTTTCAGAGACAAGGCAAGTTTTTCGTCTGTTAATGGTTTCCTTTTGTCCTCTTGTTCAATAAGGTCTTGCATAATTCGCTTTACTTCAATGGTAGATACCTCCTCACCAGAATCAGTAGATAAAGATTCAGAAAAGAACTTTTTAAGTAAAAAAGTTCCAAATGAAGTTTGAATGTATTTACTATTAACCACCCTTGAAATAGTTGAAATATCCAACTCAACGATCTCAGCAATATCCTTAAGTATCATCGGTTTTAATTTCGTTTCATCCCCACTTAGAAAAAACTCCAATTGATAATCAATTATAGCTTGTACTGTAGAACTTAAAGTATGCTGTCTTTGTTTGATCGCATCGATAAACCAACGAGCAGAATCGATCTTTTGTTTAACAAATAGAAGCCCCTTTTTCTCTTCAGTAGACTTTTTAGCGCCTTCAGAGTAGGACTTTAACATCTCTTTATAATCATTACTTATGCGCAATTCAGGCATATTATAAGACGTTAATGAGAGGCTCAATTCGCCATCATCATTCGATAATATAAAATCAGGTATAATGGCTTGGTTCCCTATTTTATTTCCAGCTAATGAATTACCTGGTTTTGGATTCAGTTTGGTTATTTCATTGATTGCTTCCTTCAACTCACTTTCCTCAATTTCAAGTTTTTCAATGATTTTTTCATAGTGTTTTTTAGCAAAAGCATTAAAGTGTTTATCAAGAATAGTTTCAGCTAATTCAACATTTGGGTCTTGATGGTCCTTTCGCCTGATTTGAATCAATAAGCATTCTTGAAGATCTCTTGCCGCGATCCCTGCCGGATCAAATTTTTGAATGATCAATAATAGATTTTCCAATTCTTCTTCAGTAGCATCAACTCCTTGAGTAAATGCAAGGTCATTAACAATACTATCCAGCTGACGACCTAAATACCCACTATCATCAAGGTTTCCAATAATTGTTTTGGCAATTAATTCTTCTTTTTCACTTAAATCAATATAACCCAGCTGACTTATTAGTCTATCTTGGAATGACTCTTGAAAAATGACAGGCATCGATTTATCCTCATCATCTGCACTATAATTATTTGCTCTGGTTTTATACTCAGGAATATAATCATCCGCGTATTCTTCATAATCAAAATCCTCTAAAGCTTTTTCCAATTCGTCTTTAGGTTCGTCCTCACCCTTTTCCTCAAAGTCGAATTCTTCCAGTTCCTCTTCCTCCATTCCTTCTTCAAGCACAGGGTTTGCTTCCATCTCCTCTTTTATTCTTTGCTCAAGTGCCATTGCAGGAACTTGCAACAGTTTCATTAATTGAATCTGTTGAGGAGATAATTTTTGTAAAAGTTTTTGTTGTAAACTTTGTCTAAGCATAATACAAAAATATTGATTTGGAACTTAAAATGATAGATTTTGTTAGTATATCGTCTTTCTTTTCAATTTTCATACCAAGAATTAAATGTAACCAAGATATAGTCGTTAATATAGTTAGTTAACAAAAAATTGTAAATAGAATTTCAAAATGACTTTCTGATACGTTGTCTCTTAAGTTAAATTTGTTACAATTATACTATATGAGAAGAATACTATTATTCGCAATTAGTAGCTTAATGCTACTTTCCTGCTCTGAAGAAGCGGTTGTATATGAAAGGGATGTAGAACAAATTGTTTCCAAGGATGAAGTGGAAGATGAAGTTCAATTACCATCTGAAATTTATAACATAGATATTAGTGATTATACTAAAGTCGATGAAAACATAAAAAAAGACGAGGTGCTTTCGGAAATTCTCTTCCCCCTAGGGATAGATTATCCTGAAATTCAAAAACTCGTAGACCTTTCGAAGGATATCTTTAGTGTAAGAAAACTACAGGCGGATAGACCATATACACTTCTTTTTAAAAACGACAGCACTTCGAAACTTGATTATATGATCTATGAAATAAATGACGTAGACTATGTTGTTTATGATTTTAGAGATACTCTTAAGGTATATAGGGAGCAAAAGCCTATAACGATCGTTGAAAAAACAGCTTCAGGAATCATCACTTCCTCTTTATGGAATACAATGATGGATAATGGTTTGGATCAGGACCTTATTTTTACGCTTTCAGATGTTTATGCATGGACAATTGATTTCTATCACCTTCAAAAAGGGGATGCATTTAAAGTAATCTATACAGAAAGACAAGTTGATGGTAAAATGGTGGGTGTAGAAGAAATAATTGCTTCAGAATTCACTCATCATGGCACTCCTATAAGTGCGTATTTATTCGAATCTGATGGTATCTTAGATTATTTTGATGATGATGGAAAGAACCTTCGAAAGGCATTTTTACGAGCTCCTGTTAAATTCTCCCGTATATCGAGCCGTTATTCCAAAAAGCGCTTCCATCCTGTTCAGAAAAGGTATAAATCTCATTTAGGAACTGATTATGCTGCGAATACAGGAACACCAATTATGGCTACCGGCGATGGAGTTGTAGTTGTATCTGCCTATAAAAAATACAATGGTAATTACGTGAAGATCAAACATAATGCAACATACACAACACAATATTTACATATGTCGAGACGTGCTGTAAATACAGGTCAGGTTGTAAAACAAGGAGAGGTTATTGGTTATGTTGGTTCCACAGGGTTGGCTACGGGGCCACATGTTTGCTACCGCTTTTGGAAAAATGGTAAGCAGGTAGATCCTTTTCGCCAAGATTTGCCTGACTCCAAACCTATCAAACCTGAAGAGTTAGAAGCATTTGAAAAAGTAAAAATCGAATTTTCAGAACGCTTAAAGAATATCCCTACCGAAGCCGTTAATTCATTGAGTTCTTTGGCCAGTTCTAATTGACTAAGTTTTGCTTTTTCATGACTTAACTTTTACTTTTCTTCCTTTATTAAGTCGTACTTTTACGCAAATATTTTTATCTAATGATCCGTTCCATTTTCATATCATCAGCGGAGCCCTATTCAGGTAAGTCACTGGTGACGATTGGCACATTTGAAGCCATCCTAAGAAAAACAAAAAAAGTAGCCTTTTTTAAGCCAATAATCCGTGATAGAGGAGAGTCGGAAAAGGATAAAAATATCGAGCTCATCCTCGATCATTATGGCTTAGATCAGAAGTATGAAGATTCTTTTGTTTTCTATCGAAGAGAAGCACAAAATTTATTCGGCCATGGAAAACAGGATGAATTTATTGATGCTATCATCAAAAAATATAAGGTACTTGAAGAGAAAAATGACTTTGTTATATGTGAGGGGTCAGATTATGTGGGTGAAGGTTCCTATTTTGAATTCGACATCAATGCATTAATCGCTAAAAACTTAGGCTTACCGATATTAATTATTGGTCAGGGACTGGGACGTCAGATAAATGAAATACTGAATCCAATTCAAATGGCAATAGACGCCTTTCATCATCAGGACTCAAAAGTTATTGGTGTATTGGTAAATCGCGTAGTACCAAAAAGAAGAGAGGAGATCTTAGCGGCGATGAAAGAAAACTTACCCAGTGATGCCGGTTTCTTTTCTGTAGTCCCGACAAATGAAATTTTAAGCAGTCCAAGTGTTAGAGAAGTAGCAAAACAACTCAATGCTGAAGTGCTTTATGGTAATGATAAAATGGACCACCTGGTAACTGATTTTCAATCCGTGGCTATGCAGCTTGGAAATTACTTTACGCATTACAAACCCGGAAGTATGGCCATCACACCTGGAGACAGGATAGATATTTTAATGGGGGCATTGCAAATAAATCAATCCCATAGCTACCAAAATATTTCCGGAATCATTCTCACGGGTGGAATGAAGCCAAAAGGAAAAATAAAAAAATTACTCGATGGTATTCCTGAAATTCTACCCATTTTAAGTGTTGATTCCTACACCTTTGAAACTTCGGTAAACGCAGGTAAAGTTGTTTCAACCATTGACAAAGACAGTAAAAGGAAAATTCAGCTCTCTCAAATGCTATTTGATAAATACGTAGATATAAAAGCATTCGAAGAGCAGGTGATGAGTACACTTCCTGGTGGTATGACACCAAAAATGTTCATTTATAATCTCCAAAAACTAGCTGCACAAAATAGGAAAACGATTGTTCTGCCGGAAGGAGATGATTCAAGAATTCTAAAGGCTATTGAGATTCTTCAAAAGAAGGATGTAGTAGATATGATCGTATTAGGAGATAAGAAAAAAGTTACTTCTAAATGCCATTCATTGGGTTTAAAAATTGACTTTGAAAAAACACCCATCATCGATCCTGCTAACACTGAACTTTCTAAAGAATATGCCCAAACATTTTATGAAATAAGAAAAGATAAGGGTGTGAATATGCAAATGGCTACTGATTTAATGCACGATGTTTCCTATTTCGGAACCATGATGGTTCATCTTGGTCATGCAGACGGAATGGTTTCTGGTGCAGCACATACGACACAACATACAATTCGTCCGGCTCTTCAATTCATCAAAACGAAACCGGGTTATAGTGTTGTTTCATCTGTTTTCTTTATGTGTCTTGATGATAGAGTCGTTGCCTACGGCGATTGTGCAATTAATCCAAATCCTACGGCAGAACAATTAGCTGAAATAGCCATTTCATCAGCAGAGACCAGCCGCAGGTTTAGTATAGAACCTAAAGTAGCAATGCTGTCCTATTCTTCTGGAGATTCAGGTAAAGGGGCTGAAGTTGAAAAAGTACGTGAGGCTACAAGGATAGTAAAGGATAAACATCCTGAGATAAAAATTGAGGGTCCTATTCAGTATGATGCGGCAGTCGATGAAGAAATCGGAAAATCTAAATTGCCTGATTCTGAAGTGGCTGGACAAGCAAGTGTTCTTATTTTTCCTGACTTAAATACCGGAAATAACACTTATAAAGCAGTTCAACGGGAAACCGGAGCGATAGCTATTGGCCCAGTTCTTCAAGGCTTAAACAAACCTGTAAACGATCTCAGCAGAGGTTGCACAGTTGAAGACATTGTAAACACCGTAGTAATTACTGCTATTCAGGCACAAGATCAGTAAAAGATGAAAACACTCGTAATAAATACCGGGAGTTCCTCAATAAAATACCAGCTTCTCACCATGCCTCAAGGACATGTTGTTTGTTCTGGTTTAGTAGAGCGAATTGGAGAGGAAATGGGTAGGATCATCCATAAATATGATCGTGATAATGAAGAGAAAGAAATTATCATTGATGAAAAAATCGCTGACCATCAAGAGGGATTAAACTTAGTCGCCGATTTATTATCTCATCATGAATATGGTGTGATCACAGATGTAAACGAGGTAAAATTGGTAGGCCATAGGATTGTTCATGGTGGCGACCGTTTTCATTGTGTAACACGGATTAATAAAGAAGTAAAAGAAGCTATTGAAGAATTATCAAACTTAGCTCCTTTACATAACCCTGCAAACCTTACAGGGATTAAAACCGCCGAGCAGGTATTTCCAAAAGCAACACAAGTAGGTGTTTTTGATACTGCTTTTCATCAGAGCATTCCGGAAGTTGCTTTTCGTTATGCCTTACCCGAAAAATTCTATAAAGAAAATGGAATTCGTCTTTACGGATTTCATGGCACTTCTCATCGATATGTAAGTCAAAAAGCCGCTGAATTCTTGGGTCAAGACCCCAAAAAAACTCAGTTAATAACTCTACACCTAGGTAACGGTGCGAGTATGACTGCAATAAAAAACGGAAGAAGTATTGACACAAGTCTGGGAATGACTACTATCTCCGGTTTGGTGATGGGAACACGTATCGGTGATATTGATCCCGGCGTGTTGATCTATATGCAAGAAATTTTGGGCTATAACTGGAAAGATGTAAAAAGGATCTTGAATAAAGAAAGTGGATTATTAGGGTTAAGCGGCGATAATGACCTTAGAAATATCTCTGATAGGTATTTAGAAGGAGATGAGCGAGCGATTTTAGCACTTTCTATCTACGTTTATCGAATTAAAAAATATATCGGAGCATATATTGCGGCCATAGGAAAAGTAGATGCGATCGTATTTACTGCAGGGGTTGGGGAAAACAGCAGCTTGATCAGTGAACTTGTCTGTAATAACTTAGAACACCTGGGTATTTCTATTGATAAGGAAATAAATAATAGGAGAAATGGTTCTGAAAGGGACCTTTCCGATGCAAAAGCAAGTATAAGAACGCTTGTTATTCCAACTAATGAAGAATTAGAAATAGCTCGACAAGCATTTACCTTGATCAGTGAAGAGAAATAACTAGCCTTTAATAAAGCGAAATTATTCATTACTACGCATTTAATACATATAAATTAAGTTTGATTCAATCAAAATAGTAAATTTGCGCGCTTATGAGTAGTAGTATTAGACAACAAAAAGTTTCCAGTTTATTGCAAAAGGAATTGGCTATTATTTTTCAAAAAGAAAGTAGAAACCTTTTTAATGGTGCACTTATTACTGTAACTATCGTTCGTATTTCTCCTGATCTAGGTTTTGCAAAAGTTTATTTGAGCTTTTTCCTCACTAAGGATAAAGAAGAATTACTTAAAAATATTCGTGCTCATAGTTCTAAAATACGATATGAATTAGGTCATGTTGTTGGTAAGCAATTAAGGGTAGTTCCGGGCTTACAATTCTATCACGATGATTCGTTGGATTACGCTCAAAACATCGATGACCTTCTAAAAAAATAATCTTAATACAAATGCAGTACGATCCAATTAAAAGATCATTAGGTAATGTCTTTAACCGAACACCTTTTTTACGTAAACTCTTTTACAGATTACTAGACCTCTTATTATTAAGAGCTTGGCATGTTCATAGAGAAATAAAAAGCTGGGAGAAAGGTGCTCCTGCTAACGCAGAGATCTTAGATGCAGGGTTTGGCTTTGGTCAGCACACCTACTATATGACTTCGCGCAATAAGAAATGGAATGTTCTTGGTATTGATGTTAAAGACGAACAAGTAGATGATTGTAATCGATTTTTTAAACAGATCAATTATAATAATGTTGAGTTTCAAGTAGGTGACCTTACTAAATACCGAAAAGAAAATGCTTACGACCTTGTGGTATGTGTAGACGTTATGGAACATATTGAAGAAGACGTTAAAGTTTTTGAAAATTACTACAACTCATTGCGTAAAGGAGGAATGGTATTGATCAGCACACCGTCTGATCAGGGAGGAAGTGATGTTCATGATCATGAACATGAAGAATCATTTATTGATGAACATGTACGTGATGGTTATAACATTGAAGAGATCCAAGATAAAATGCGCTCTGTTGGTTTCGAAAAGATAGATGCTAGTTATGGGTATGGAACTCCAGGTAAAATTTCATGGAAATTATCAATGAAATACCCCATGACCATGCTTAATATTTCTAAGCTGTTTTTTATTATTCTTCCTTTTTACTACCTGATCACTTATCCTTTTTGTTTCGTATTAAACTATATCGACACAAATACAAAGCATAAAACTGGTACAGGATTGATCGTAAAGGCCTGGAAGTAGGTTTAAAGTTGGCTCCGCAAAATTTCAAAAAAATTAATAAAATAGCCCCACTTTAATAAGTGGGGCTATTTATTTATATCAAAACTCTTAATGAGGCAACCAGCTTCTCCAGAGACCATAGGCAAAAGTACCTAACATCGCTGCGGCTAAGAATACCACAAATACAGTATATCCTGCTCCAAGAAGGACAAACATCATTCCTGAACAAACTCCTGTAAGGGCCCATCCCATTCCAAAGATGATTCCTCCAATAATATACCTCCACCAGGTTTTAGCTTTTGGATTAAAGGTTTTTATTTCTCCTTTAAAGGTTTTCACTTTTCCTCTTTTAAAAAGTTGTGTAATCACTAAACCAGCACCAACACCGGTCATGATTATACCATACATATGGAAAGATTGAAAGTGAAACATTTCAATAATTCTAAAAGTAGAGATCGCTTCTAATTTCCACATTCCAAATCCGAAAATAAAGCCAACTACTATATATTTAAACATTTTCATTTTTTTTGCGTTTTATATGGTTAGATTAATAAGGGATTTGAAGAATATATGGTAAAATCAACCATGTCATTATTAATCCTCCTACAAAAAATCCTATTACGGCTACCAATGATGGTAACTGAAGATCTGCTAGTCCGGAAATGGCATGACCAGATGTACAACCACCTGCATAACGTGCTCCAAAACCAATTAAAAACCCACCACCAACAATGATGATAAATCCTCTAAGTGTAAAAACAGATTCCCAAGTATAAATACTCCAGAAAGGATCAAGTTCTGTAGTAACGATAGTTGTTCCGGGTACAATAGGTACATTTCCTTCTGTTAAGATATTTTTTCCTGCAATGCCATTAAGTGTATCAATGGTTGCTTGAGAGATATGGGCCATACCATCACCACCAAAATAATTGGCTGCAATATAACCACCAAAAAGTGCACCTAATCCAACCATTAGGTTCCATCCTTGCTTTTCCCAATCGAAAGCGAAAAAATCGGCAAACTCACCTGCACCATCAGCTGCACACATTGTGCGCAAATTAGCTGATAAGCCAAATTCTTTACCAAATCGAAACAGAATCCAAAGGGTAAACCCTATTGTAACTCCTCCCATCCACCAGGGCCAAGGCTGACTGATAAATGCGTGTATTTGTTCTAAATTCATAGTCTATAAATTATCAAAGTGCTTATTAAATTGTTTTTCGTTAAATACTATTTTTATTCACGTCAAAGTTTGCTCAACTCTTGTATTAATGCAATGACTAATATCAAGAAATTAAAAAATCTTGCTTATTAAAAGTATATCAATATTTTTACCTGAAAATAATACAAATTTTATGAAACGTAAATTCCTTTACTCAATAATACTCCTAAGCTTCGTGTGGTCATGTGGAAATGAAGCTCCAGTAAAAGAAACCCCTCCTGAAGTAATTCAAGAAGAAGTTGTAGAGGTAGAAGATGCTGATTGGGATGATATCGCTGTTCTTAATGGTGGATTTAAATTCAGTTTGAAGGTACCAAGCAAAGAAATTGCTAAAGCTCAAAGTCAAATTACTTTTCATGAAGACCGGGGAGAACTTGAAATAGCTGTTGGAGAAATGTACAATCTTATTATAATCGAGGATGAGTTTCAAATGCAATCTGTTAAAGAAGAGATCATGAATCATCCATTTTATAAAGTGGAAATGATCTTAGAAAATGATAGCTCATTGGTTTATCGTTATTATACCGAAGGTGATTCTAAAGAAGCGTGGCATATTTACGTTGAAAGAAACCTTGAACAAAGTAAGCTTATCATTCGATCAAATAGCGAAAAAGAGTTTAATGAATATGAAACGAGAGTAATGCTCGAATCAACACTTTCTATTGTTCCCTTTTAAGTAATGTAGCATGCAACTTCAAGAAGCTATTCTTACTTTTAATGAATTTCTTGATTCCTATAAAAAAGATCATCTGAAAAGTCGGCTGCTTAAACCGGTCGACTACATTTTATCTTTAGGTGGTAAGCGATTACGTCCTGCTATAGTTGTTTGGATCAATCAACTATATAAAGGAAATGTCAATGACGGACTCCTTGGTGCTTTAGCTGTTGAGATGTTTCATAATTTTTCGTTGGTGCATGACGACATCATGGATGAAGCCCCTTTAAGAAGAGGTAAAGAAACAGTTCATAGCAAATGGGGAAATAATACTGCTATCCTATCAGGAGATGCAATGCTTGTCCTTGTTTACAAAATTCTGTCACAGTTGGATGAAGCAAAACTGAAATCCTCATTAGAGCTTTTTAATGATGCTGCACTAAATGTTTGTGAAGGGCAGCAATTGGATATGGATTTTGAAGAACTCTCTTCTATTAAAATGGAAGAGTATTTGACAATGATCGGATTGAAAACAGGTGACCTATTAGGAGCATCTTTTGCTCTTGGCGCATTACTTTCCGGTGCTTCACAAGTTGATATTGAACATCTTTATTCCTTCGGCAAGAAAACTGGAATTGCTTTTCAATTACAAGATGATATTCTGGATCTGTATGGAGATCAGAAAAAGGTAGGAAAACAAACAGGTGGTGATATTATCGCTAATAAAAAAACAGCCCTTTGGATACGGGCATTTGAAAAAGCTGATAGTAGGCAAAAAGCGATATTTGAAAAAATGCGAACAGAAGCTAATTCAACAACAAAAGTTGAAATGGCTACTCATTTATTTGATCAACTCGATGTTCGATCGAATGCAGAAACAATTAAGTCGGAATACCAAAAAGAAGCATTCGATCATCTTGAAGAAATCAATTTAGATGATACAAGCAAAAAAATGATCAAAGCCTTTGCTGAAGATCTTCTTAATAGAGAGTTTTAGAGTCCCTGTAATTAACATTCTTTCATTCTACCTTCAATAAATTTAGATTACTCCATATAAGATATAGGATGTGCTAAGCCTTCAAAAGAACTTAATTCAGCTTTGATCGATCCAACAACAATTTTGCTTTGAATTAAAACAGGTATTTTATTATCATCATCACTTATCCAAACCGTTACGTCTTCATCTGCTTTAAAAACCCTTCCTTCTAAAACCAGTGGGTTGAATTTCAAACATTTATACTTACCACTTCTAATTTCAATTTCTTCTTTCCCCTTATATTTAATTCGGATGTATTCTACTTTATTATCAACAAATGCCGGGACTATGAAAATCTCATCCATTTTTGCATTAGAAAAATCGAGTGTTCTCATAAAGTAAAAGGAAGAGAGCATGTCTTGCACGCCATCGGGAACTTCAAAATCTTTTTTCTCATGTGTTACAACCCTATTGGAGTCTTGGTCAAAAAAGTAATCTTGATTGATTATGTAACCGCCTTCATTCACTCTCCTTTTAAAATACAATGCTTCCATTTTCTCGACATCCATAAAGGTCTCATAATGGTCCTTTACTTTAAAAAACCAATTTGTTGCACCGATCGTCCATCCCTTCCCAATCATATTTATAGCCTTTCTATTATTAAAAACCCTTGAAGTATTATATACAGACAACTCTGCCTTTCCTGCATTCAATAGCCCATAATGTAAAACATACTCCAGTTTTTCTCCTGGGGAAAAAGGTAATTTTTCACTTCTTTTTAGCGATGTAGATCCAGTTAAAAAGGAATTAACTTTTAAAGATGAATTTGAAGTGGCAGGATAGCCCGACCAACTAATAAAAAGTATGAATAATAAGATGGTTTTAAGTTGCATGACACTATTTTAACAAAATTCATTCCAGAGTATAAAAAGTCACTTATTATTCTGTATGTTCTCTAAATTAAACAGCTATAAATTAAGCAATTAATAATAAAAAGAAAAGGACTAAAGAGGATTTTCATAAGAGTAAAAATGATTACTTTTATGGCCTAAAATTTTAACAAATTTTCAAGATGACAAATCATAAGTATCAAGCACAGATCGATGCCTATATGGATTCGGTAAGAGCTAAGAATTCCAACGAACCAGAATTTCTTCAGGCTGTTGAAGAAGTTGCTGAAACGGTTATCCCTTTTGTTGAGGAAAACCCTAAGTATAAAACTGCTAAGATCCTTGAGCGATTAGCTGAACCTGAACGTGTAATTTTATTTCGTGTTCCATGGATCGATGATTCTGGAGAATTTCAAATCAACAGAGGATTTAGAATTGAAATGAATTCTGCGATTGGACCTTATAAAGGTGGATTACGTTTTCACCCTTCAGTAAACCTTAGTATTCTTAAATTTCTTGCTTTTGAGCAAGTATTAAAAAATTCATTGACCACACTTCCAATGGGTGGTGGTAAAGGTGGGTCTGATTTTAATCCTAAAGGTAAATCTGATAATGAGATTATGAAATTCTGTCAATCATTTATGACAGAATTATCTCGTCATATTGGTCCTGATACTGATATCCCTGCTGGAGATATCGGAGTTGGAGGAAGAGAGATCGGATTCCTATTCGGTCAGTACAAAAGAATTAGAAATGAATTTACCGGTGTTTTAACGGGTAAGGGTCTTGAATTTGGCGGTTCACTTATTCGTCCGGAAGCTACTGGATATGGTAATGTATATTTTGCAGAAAGTATGCTTAAATCAAAAGGAACTTCTTTTGACGGTAAAACGGTTACTATTTCTGGTTCTGGAAATGTTGCACAATATGCTTGTGAAAAAGTTACTCAATTAGGAGGAAAAGTAGTTACTCTTTCTGATTCTAAAGGATTTATTCATGACCCTGCAGGAATCGATGCTGATAAATTAGCATGGATCATGGATCTTAAGAATAATCGTAGAGGAAGAATCAGCGAATATGCTGATAAATTTGATGGTGCTGAATTCCATGAAGGAAGTCGCCCTTGGAGTGTTAAATGTGATGTTGCCTTACCTTGTGCCACTCAAAATGAATTGGATGAAGATGAGGCTGTTACTTTATTAGCAAACGGAGTTATGTGTGTTAGTGAAGGAGCAAATATGCCAAGTACTCCAGAAGCAATAGCTAAATTTCATGAAGCAAAGATCTTATTTGCTCCAGGTAAAGCTTCAAATGCTGGTGGTGTAGCTACTTCAGGATTAGAAATGTCTCAAAATTCACTTCGTTTAAGTTGGACTTCTGAAGAAGTAGATACAAAACTTCATAGTATAATGAACTCTATTCATGCTGCTTGTGTTGAGCATGGAACTGAGGGTGACTTCGTTGATTATGTAAAAGGAGCAAACGTTGCCGGCTTTATAAAAGTTGCTGATGCGATGATAGCTCAAGGTCTCGTATAATAGTATTACACAATAGTTGAAAGGCCCAACACCTATGAGTGTTGGGCCTTTTTATTGCTAACAAAATTAGGCTAACTATTTCCCGTATAAATAGTCAGTTTTACTTTTATATCTATCTACTATTAAGACGGATTATTAGCAGAAAATGGATTGATCGTAAATAATAATGCCGAAGGGCTTTGGAGAAAATACGATGAGAAAGGACGTCTTATTGCTAAAATAAGATACAGTAATGAAGTAATGACTGGCAAATGGATAGTATGGGGCGGTGATGGCAAAATCCTTTCAAACGGGCATTACAACAAAGAAGGTTGCAAAACCGGAAATTGGATCGTTTGGTCTTCTAGCGATAATAAATACCTTGAACGAAGGTATTAATAGACCCTATAGTTCACAGAAATATTCAAAATATTTAATTGTGCATCTGTTTCAACATGGCCTTGATAGGTTGCGCTTAATTGAAGTCTTTTGAATTGCCACCCGATTGTTGGTGTAAAGAAATTATAAACCCCATTATATTCTTCCCTCTGAATCTCTTCTTTTACAACATTACCATTTACAACTATTTCAGGATAAGCAGGATGAACTCCCCAATAAGCTGCTACTCCACCTTTTAAAAGAATAAAAAAATCGCTATTCCCTTCTCCAAAGTAAAAGCCAACACCAAATTGTAATGGGACCGTTGTAAAATTCTCATATTCTGTTTGAACATATCTGTCCTGGTAAAATTCCTGCACCTTTTTACCTGTAACAAAATTATAGGAGAGGCCTTGTATTAATGAAAAGTGCTCGCTTATTAAAAATTCATAACGTTGATTTACACTCATACCAAGATCGTGTGTTTCAGCATGAGGGCTCATTGGAATATTTAATCCTAGTCCTGCCGTAATTCGATGCTTTCTACGCTTCACTTCATTTGAAGAATTATCTTTTTCCTGTGAATAAACAGAAAATGAAAAAATCATAAGGAGAATAAAAAGTAAGTTCTTTTTTATCATATCGAATGAATTAGTTAAAAAAAGCGATCATTGCAAAACTAATTTATAATTTTAGTAAGCAAGAAAGTTTAATATGGAAAAGTTACAAAATTATATTGGTGGAAAACTTATTCCTCCTCATTCAGGTGAATATTTTAATAATTATGAGCCAGCAAAAGGAGCTGTTTATTCATTGATTCCCGATTCGGATGAAAATGATATCGATGCAGCAGTCATCGCCGCCAAAAAAGCATTCCCTGAATGGTCGGTAATGCCTAAACAAAAACGATCTAACTTACTTCTCAAACTGGCTGATTTCATTTTAAAAAATGCTGATCAAATAGCCAAGGAAGAATCAATAGATAATGGCAAACCCTTAAAGTTGGCCAAACAAGTAGATATTCCTCGGGCCGAATCAAACATCCGGTTTTTTGCTACAGCCATTTTACATTTCGAATCCGAATCGCATAGCATGGAAAATACAGCGATTAATTATACCCTACGTGAACCCATCGGTATAGTTGGTGCTATTTCACCATGGAATTTACCCCTCTACTTATTCACCTGGAAGATCGCTCCGGCATTGGCTGCAGGAAATTGTGTAGTTGCTAAACCCTCAGAAATAACCCCATTTACGGCATATACATTATCAAAACTTTGCATAGAAGCAGGAATACCGGAAGGGGTATTGAACATTGTTCATGGTCATGGTAAAAAAGTAGGTGAAGCTATTAGCAAACACCCTGAAATAAAGGTCATTTCATTTACGGGAGGAACAGAAACGGGGGCAAGAATAGCTTCCATCGCTGCGCCAATGTTTAAAAAATTATCGCTTGAATTGGGGGGTAAAAATGCTAACATTATTTTCGATGACTGTGATTTTGATGAAATGATCAAGGTGACTATCCGTTCTTCTTTTGCAAACCAAGGTCAAATTTGTTTATGTGGCTCAAGAATACTTATTCAACGAGGTCTTTATAAAAAGTTTAAAGAAGAATTTGTAAAACAAACTCGGAAGCTTACTGTTGGAAACCCCCTTTTGGAAAGTACAAAAATAGGTGCTGTTGTATCAGAAGCTCACATGAATAAGATCTTATCATATATTGACATTGCAAAAAGCGAAGGAGGTAAAATTATTGTAGGTGGAAATCGTGTATACCTAAACGGAGAAAACATGGAGGGGTGGTTTGTTGAGCCAACAATTATAGAAGGACTGGATAATACATGCAGAACAAATCAGGAGGAAATTTTTGGTCCGGTTGTTACGCTTCAACCCTTTGATACAGAAGAAGAAGCTATTGCTATTGCAAATGGCACTCAGTATGGCCTATCTTCTACCGTTTGGACAAATGATGTGAAAAGAACCCATAACATTGCACAAAAATTACATGCCGGTATCGTTTGGATCAACTGTTGGTTGGTTCGAGATCTAAGAACTCCATTTGGAGGAACAAAGAACAGTGGAGTTGGAAGGGAAGGTGGATTTGAAGCATTGCGATTTTTTACTGAAGCAAAAAACGTTTGTATTCAATTATAGCATTGAATAAAAAGTTATTTTCGTGTTATAAAACAAGCCCTTAATGAAAGCATACTTTTTAGTTCTTACATTTTTTCTATTAACTGCAGGAAGTCTTTTTTCCCAAAAAGTTTTAGTGCTTGATCTTGCAGGGTTGAAAAGCAAACGGATCAAGTATAATTCGGGTTCATACATTGCGGTGAAAGTTTTAAACGACAAAGTTGTCTACAAAGGTTACCTTGACGTAGTTACTGACACTTCCTTTTTTATTAATGGCAATCTCGTAATGCTTGATTCAGTAAGAGCAATTGTTAAATACAATCGTGCACCAAAAGCAATTTCAACACAAGCATTTATTGTCGCTGGAGTTACTGCAATAATTGCCGGACTAAACAATGGTTTTAATAAGGGGGCTGTATTTCCAGGAGATAATTCGTATATCATTCCTCTTTCTTTTGCTGGAATAGGGGCTGTTTTAATGCCTTTTTGGAAAAAAACCTACAGAATTGATAATAATAAGCGATTGCTTAAAATTCTTGATCTTACACCTATTGCCCCAATAGAAGAAAGTCCGTAAAATGCTACGGATCAAAAATATATCAAGCATTATCTTTTTCTTTTTATTACTACCCCATACTTCCACCTCTCAATCTAATCAAAGCTATCCCGACAATTTTGTTGGTGTTTATTTAGGTCCAAACCTTTCAGGTTTTATGGGTGATTATACTGCGAATATTGAAGGGAAAAGTGGGAAATTAAGACTCCGTACACAATATGGCCTTTTTGGAAAAATCAATATTAATAGAGACTTTTCAGTCTTTACAGGTCTCCACATTATACTAAATGGCGCACTTACAAAAAATAAAGAAAGCACCTCTGCCACCGTTACAATAAATACGGTCGCAAAAACCAATCTAACAACGTTTTCCGTCCCCGGAATGTTCACATTAACACCTCGTCGTGAGTATGGTGTAATGTTAGGTCCACAGTTCGACCTTATCATATCGGCAAAAGAGCCTTGGTATGGATCGGAAAATAACAAGCCTGTAAACTATCAAGAGGATGTGATCGATAAATTTAATCGTACAGGATTAAGTGTTGCGGTAGGAGCTTATTATTTATTTCTTAATGGGGTTTCTATGCATATTCGCTATACTCAAGGTGTAACAAGCATTACGAAAAAAGAGTTTGGAAATACTTTGCCTTATAGTATTCAGTTGTACATGGGTATAAATATTTATCAGGACTAAGAAAGTAGAATTGAAAAAGATAGAGGACGTGAGAAAATAATATACGATCAAAGACCATATTTCTCTAAGAGCGTCTCCCCTTCTTCAGAGGAGTCAGGGGGTGTGTTTGAAATACTTCTCAAAATAGAGAACAATAGAATTTCTCAGATTTATTAATTGCAAAATCAACATAACCCATCCCTTTATCCAAAGGCTGGCAGGCCAGGAGGGGAACAACATTATTGGGAAACACACTTTATGCTATTATAGCCCCATCAAATTACCTACTTCCACGTCTTTTAAGATTCGATATTTCCCTCTTGGGAGATCTTTTTTGGTGAGGCCAGCAAATACAACTCTATCGAGTTTTATAACCCGATATCCAAAATGCTCAAACATTCTTCGAACGATTCGATTGCGACCCGAATGCAATTCTACTCCTACTTGCTTTTTATCTTCTCCATTCCCCACATACTTGATCTTATCGGCTTTAATTTCGCCGTCATCCAATTCAACTCCTTCTTGAAGTTGCTTAATGTGATCGTGTTTTACCACCTTATCTAAGGTAACATGATAGATCTTTTCCACTTCAGAACTTGGATGTGTCAATCGTCGTGTAAGGTCTCCATCATTGGTAAAGAGTAATAATCCCGTAGTCATACGGTCGAGTCGCCCAACAGGATAAATGTTTTCCTTGGTCGCTTTCGCAATAAGGTTCATTACTGTCCTTCTATCCTGAGGATCAGATCTTGTTGTAATAAAATCCTTCGGCTTATTAAGTAAAACATAAACATGTTTTTCTTGCTTTAAGGTTTGCCCTCCATAGTTCACAACATCTCCAGGCTTTACCTGGAAGCCCATCTCTACGATGATCTTCCCGTTTACCTTTACAATTCCTGCCCTGATCAAATCATCAGCCTCTCTTCTGGAACATATACCTGCCATGGCTAAATAACGATTTAGGCGAATGTTCTCCGATTTTTTATAGGGATTAACACGCTTCTTTTCGACTTTTTTGTCCTGTTTATCCTTTCGTTTAAACTCATCTTTCTTAATGCCTTTCTTAAGGGATGCCTTTTTTCTATCCTCTTTATGATTGGATCTTTTATGTTTTTCAGATTCTCTAGCCACAACAATAATTTTTGGCAAAATTACGCTTTCTCGCCTTCAATCCTGATTAACATCCGGTTTAAATGCATCTTCAATATGATTAATGCTAAATTTTTCATTATTCATAACGATGGCAATAATATCAAATCGCGCTTCTTTATCTATATTTTTACGATCAATATAAAAGTTAGCCACTCTAATTAGATTACTTTTTTGTTTTTGAGATACGAAGATCTCAGGTTCTCCAAAGTAATTACCGGACCTAAATTTAACTTCAGTAAAAACGATGTATTCTTTATTCTCAGCGATTATATCGACTTCATATTTTCCAAAGTGCCAATTTCTGTCTACGATCTTATATCCATTTTCAATTAAAAAAGAGCAGGCAATATCCTCTCCTTTATCACCTTTATCCTTCGTCGTTTCCATAGTTCATATTATTATGTTATGGAAGTTAAGTAGTATGAAATGCAAAATCAATCAAGTAAAACATGTAGTTTGTAATTGTTTGATTAGTATTAATTCCTGTTGTATTAAAAAGAAAAACCCGCAAATGTTTCCATTTGCGGGTTTAATCCTCTAAAAAACAATTATCATAATTGATCTTCTACACTATAATAAAACCTTATTGGAAGTTAATGCCTCCCATTCGTTAAATGCACCATCATAGACTTTAACATTAGGGTAGTTGAGGATTGAAGTCAGTGCAAAAAATTCTATTCCTGCTCTTACACTTGAAGTACAATAAATAATTATTGTCTTATCCTGTGAAACACCTTTTGCGGCAAATAAAGCAGTTAATGCATCCTTACTTTTAAGCATTCCTTTTGAATTAAGAAGCGCTTTATACTCAATATTAACAGCTCCAGGAATGTGTCCTTTTCTAAGTTCAGACTCATCTGTTCCTGCATACTCATCTGCAGCTCTTGCATCAATTATAACATAAGAAGCGCTTCCTGATGCCTTCTTAACCTCATCCATTTTTGCCAAATACTGAGGCTTAAGGTTTACGGTAAATGTTGCTGGCGTTCCTTTTGAAGGAGTCTTTGTTATTGGCTTACGCCCTGTTTTCCATGCTTTCAATTCACCATTTAGAATTTTAACATTTTCAGCACCTAAATAAGAGAGTACCCAGTAAAGTCTTCCAGAATATTTACTTGTTCCATTATCATAAAGTATGATTTCTTTCGTATTAGAAATTCCAGCTTCACCTAATATCTTCGCCATCTTTGCAGGCGTATTTAAAATATATTCAATAGGTTCATCTATCGTTAATACTGCGGGTGGCACATTAATAGAGCCTTTTATATGCGTTGCTGCATATTTATCTGGTTTTTGAGCAGACACAACAACAACGTTAGGGTCGCTCAATTTACTTGCTAATTCTTTTACAGAGATCAGGTCCTGTCCAAAGGTCAAACCAATAAACAGGAAGGTGATCGCTAATGAAAATATATATCTAAACTTTTTCATTTTTTCTTTGTTTTATATTATCTCTCTAGAATACAACTTGAAATTGTACTAATAATTGATTGTTATATTCAATTGCATTATCTGATGCTAAAATGTAATTCACTTGTAAACGAGTCCAATCATTAAAGAAATAATTAACTCCCAATGTTGTCATATACTGAAACTGATCATCCGCTGTAATATCTTTATCATAATACTCATACTTAAATACGGGTTGCAATCTGAACTTGGTCATATACATTGCTGTAAAATACCATCCTTGTCGTTCTTTTGAACCAACAACAACAGTTCCTGGGCCACCACAACCACCACCTTCGGTGTAAGATCCTACATCTTCTGCATAAATAAATTCTCCTTGAAGTGTGATCCCTTTATAATTGAAGTTCAATTCACCTCCATATCGCAATCTTGAATCATCTTCTTCTGCTTCTGGTGCAGCAGGTGCAGATGTTCCATATCTAAATGAACCCCCAACACCTAATAGATTACTTCCAAAAGGTTGAATTACTAGTCGTCCTACATAATCTTTTCCAGCATTATCATCGAATGTATTCATCCCAGTACCATTCATTATTGCAACCTGGTATCTAATCAATGTAGTATCGTTACCACCATACATCATAAAACCAAGATCTCTAAGCGGACCAGCAAGGTCTACTACCATATGAGATCGATAAATAGTATTTAGTTTATGGCAGGCTGTTTGAAGCTCAAGAGAAAATGGTGATTTAAATTGACCAATTGCACCTTGGGCCCATAAATATCTGTTGTAACTGATAAATGCATCCAGTAAAAATGGGTTGCCAGTAAATACAGGACTCAGTTCTGCAACTACATAATATCTAAAGTCGTAAGGGATGCTCCCATTAACACCTAATCTTGCTCGATTAAAGTGAAATGAATTTACATCTGTATCAAAATTATAATCGAATTGTGGCTGAATAAAACCGAATACATTTACTCCATCATCATCAGATGCATCTACACATCCTTGAGAAAAACTAAGCATCGGAATTAGAGCCATTGCGAATATTATAGCTAACTTTTTCATCTTAAAGTTTTTTAAGTTTTTTAAAAAAGGCAGCATGCGATAAGCATGCTGCCATAAAACCTATTCTGTTACTACCGGCAAATCAACCGTAGGTGTTACAAATTTGTGAGATTCAAGCACTGAATAGATCATTCCATTCGTACCGGCTTTTAGGCTCACTGCGTTATAACCAATCACATTCAAATAAGCAGTAACCATTGATGAAGTTTGACCTGTCCAGCAATAAGTCACAACGGTTTTTGAAGGGTCTATATTTTCCATTTCTCCATTCTCAATAGAAAGAGGTTTTACTCTATATGCTAAATCGATATGTCCGTAATGGTCTACATCAAGTTGATCCCAATAATTGTTTATAAAATAAACACTCGGATCATCAAGTACTGTAGTATTAACAATTCCTTGAAAACCTCCAGCAAGCATTTCAGCAACCTGAGTTTCAAGCATAGTTGCACCATCAGTACCTGTTAATACAGGGTCATTAAAAGTAACTACAGGAACAGTAGCAGTAGTAACCCAGCTAGTATGATCAACAGCTGCATCACCAATACTAGCTTCCCAAGGACCGGAGTTATTAGAATTCCATCCAGACATTCCCCATTTCAATACTTTAGCTTCGAATCCACTTAAACGTAATGCAACTGTTGCATGCCCTGCAGATTGTCCTGTATAGCAAACAACTAATAAAGGTTTAGTAGTTGTCGCTGCTACATCTAATAAAGTACCATAGGTAGCATTTATCGCTCCCTCAATATGTCCTGCTTCATAATCTGTTGCGCCTCTTAAATCAATAATATCATAGGGAGCAAGAAACGCATCCACTTCATCTATAGTAGCTGGTGCTGCAGTAATCCATCCGTCTAATACATCTGGTAAATCCATATCATTGTCTATCATATATTCAGTAAGGACTTTGTAAGGGTCTTTTGTTGTTGGATCCGTTGGTTCGTCAACATCTTTTTTACAATTCACTAAAACTAGTAAAGGAATCATGAGTAATAATAAAATCAGCTTTTTCATTTTTTTGTGTTTTAATCACTTCCTAATAGTGCTTACTATTATAAAAAGTGATGGTTATAAATTAATTGAATACTTTTTTTTGAATGGAAATACCATTCCCGCTAATAGCTTTCTACTATCTGCGGGAATGCATTACCTTAAATTACATAATGGAGAGAACGCTTATTTTGGTTGGTTATAACCCGCTAAATCTTCACGATAAAGCATGGTATAAAGGTAGATAGCTTAATAAAGATTATATAAAAACCGCTGTTCCGGTTCATCATTATTAATTTTACTATTTGATATAATAATCTTGCGCTACATCTATAAAAATGTTGATTTAGTTGTACCTTTGAATGCACCGTAACATCTAGTAACATGAGCGTTTTTGACGATATAATGGGGATTGAAGACCTTGAATTCATTGAAATGAATTATAATAGAGGAGAAGTAATCTTTAAACAAGGGACTATCATTCCCCATGTTGTGTTTTTAAAAAAGGGTTTGGTAAAGATCTATTTAGAGCATCATAATAGAAAACAACCATTATGTATTGAGAAAAATGGTTTTATCGGATTGGAATCAATGTATAATGATAAGTACTTTCAATACAGTGTTTCTGCATTGAATGAAACTTCAGTATACTTGATTGAATTGGAAAGTTTTAAAAAAGCAATTGCAGAAAATGCTTTTGTAGGGGAAGCGATCATTGAAAACATTAATACGCGTGCAAAACTCTTGTACGAACGCATCATTACGCTCACCCAGAAACAAGCCCCAGGAAGAGTTGCCGATATTTTTAAATGCCTTGCAGAACGAATTTTCGAAAATGATAAGTTTACACTTCCCTGCCCACGAAAGGATTTCGCTGAGATGGCAACTATTTCTGTGGAAAGCCTATCGAGGATCTTAAAAGAATTTAAAGATGAGGGCATCGCCGAAATTGAGGGGAAAGAAGTCCGGATTCTTGATAAAGCAAAATTGGATATGATCTCCAATGTATCATAATACTTCATTGACTTTATTCTGAATAATTGTAAGCTTAGAATGCGATCAAAACGCTATAATGATTGTTTTCCAAGTACGCATACTTTCTTTGCACTTTCGATTTGCCCTTGGCTATTGAATGCCTCGAAATAAACAATGTAAATACCTACGCTAGCCTCTTCATTATTATTTGTTAGCCCATCCCATCGTATCACACCTTTACTTTCCATCCAACTATTATTTGTTACATTCTTGATCAGAACTCCTTTGGCATTATAAATAACTACGTTCACCATCCACCCTCCTTCCTTTAAATTAAAATGAATAAATAATTCATCATTATAACCATCATTATTGGGAGTAAATAATTGTGGTTCAATATATAAAGACGAGCTTTCTGAACTCAACTTTGAAAATTGAGAATTCTTATAGCCAGGCGTAGCAAAATCTACGCTCTCAGCAGAAGAAACCCAGGTACTCTTCTTATTACTCGGCAAGTCCGGGTGAATCCGTTCTAATGAAACACCATTGAGATCGTCCAACAATGAAAAATGCATATCCTCATCATAAATCAAACTATCTATAATGATAAATTCATCATTTACTAACATCACTTCTCCGTTCTCATTCGAAAAATTTGGCAGATCATCGACTTCAACTAATTGCATAGGGTCACAATACGGATAAAGCAATGGCAATTCTTTTACATCTCTACTGAAAACAATTAATTCGTTTGGAGCGATCAACAGAGAATGATCAGAGATTCTCGCGTCCTCAATATGAATACCCTCTTTCAACTCGATAATTCGCCAGTTTTTCAGGTCTATAAAATGTGAAGTACTATTATATATCTCTATAAAATCATTGGCTCCGGTATATGGGTTAAATAGAATTTCATTTATTATCACGTCTCCTTCCTTTCCTTTTTCTGGTATTCCAAACACTAATTCCTGATCGGGAAATTCTATCCCTCTGCAATCGTTTAAATTATGTAAGCTAAGATGATAGGTCTGATCTTGTTGAAATGGAGGAAAGCAAGCTAGAGATAAGCCACTTTCATCAATCGTTGAGTTTTCCCAAATTATTTCAAAAGGTGGACTACTACTATACATCAAGTTTGCAAAGAATGAAGTGTCTAGTTCTCCCGAAATTTCGACCCTTAGCAATGAACTATCTAATAAATATGCTTGTATAAGGGTGATCTCATTCTCTATTTCCAACATATCAACACTATTTACATAACCAGGTGTGCCCCCATAAAAGCTATTGCTTTCTTTCCAGTTTACTTCACTTTTACAATCAACATTTGCATCAATCCGTTCCAAAGACCATCCTCCCTCCTTTTTTAATGGGTCTTCAAACCACTTATCAGAATAATTCAATTCGTCCAAAACATTACCTGAACTATTTACTAAAAGGAGACTATCTCCTGTATTGAGAAGGCTGATCCAATTTTCTATTCCAAGTACATCCCCATAAGATGCGAAGAGATTAGTATCCACCTCCTTACAAAGAATCACATAGGTATGAGGCTCAAGTAAAAATGATGGAAGTAACATGGGATTTCCAGAATTATAAATAGAATAGGAAGCTATATCAATTAATGAATCTGAGGTATTGATCAATTCAATGAATTCGACAGCTGGTAATCCAACCGGAGGAGTAGGATCTGGCATTATTTCATTAAAGCGGATCTCTCCGTATTGGGCTTCGTAATCTGGTGCATAAACAAACTCAACAAGCAAACCTGTGATTAAGTTGTTTTCAATGTCGATCAAACTATCGATAAAAAGTATGGAAGATGAATAGGGTAAAAATTCTTCTTGAAATTCTAATCGTACTCCTTTTTGAAAACTGTCTATAAAATCAACTGAAACTGGGTTTATAGGTGGAATTTGAAGAGTATAATTAAAAGGGTTTAATACTAAGCTATCTACGGATTCAGAAAAAGTAATATATAGTTCAAATTCGTTTACAACTTCAATGTTTTCAATAATTGGTGCTAGGGTATCAATAAGTGCATTTCCACAAAAAATATCATCGAAGAAAAAATCTTCTGTATGTGAACTCGTATAATCCAGTTGAATTCCAAAATAGGCATCAAAAGGAAAGTTTATAGAATCTGTTCCACTCGTTTCAAATTGCATATACGGCGAATAATACTCTCCGGACCACACTTCCCAAAGTCCATTATTATAAGTCACTTTATAATTTCGACGAAAAGATGAAGAGATCATACCTTCAACTCCTCTAGCTATTATTATAGGAATGGCATCCAAAGAGTCGATTCTTTGTAATTCAACCGCGTCTGAAGAACCACTTTCTCCAAAATTTAAAAGGTATACTGGAGCTGAGAATAGACTATCTGAAGAAATCAATATCAATCTAGCCTTATTATTGGCTGAAGGTGAAAAGTCGATCTCCAGTTCAAAACTCCATTCAAAGTGTTGGTTTTCATTACTACTTATCTCGGAAAATATGCTTGTATTGCCTTCCTGACTTGCATTTAAGCGTAATCGACCATCCTCAAAAATGAAATTAGAAGTATCACCAAACCAAGGTGGATCTTGACTCAAGTTTTCATCACTGAAATCTTCAAGCCATTGTCCATCACTAACATTTGGCTGTAATAAAGTGAAGGCTATAACTAAATAAAACAAATATTTCATAGATGGTGACATAGACAATTGGGAAGTTATTTAATTTAGCAATCGAAAAAATACGTGTATTATGCGATTAGTATTAGTTGGTGCAAGTGGTCTTGTTGGCCGGGAAATGGTGAAGGTGATTGAAGAACAGCGATTAATCGTCGATGATTTTCTTCCGGTAGCTTCTGCGTCAAGCAAGGGTCAGTTGATCAAATTCAATGGAAAACAATACCCCATAATAGGAATACAGGAGGCGATAGATAAAAAACCAGACATCGCTATTTTTTCTGCCGGTGGGAGTGTTTCGAAAGAATGGGCTCCAAAATTTGCGGAGATTTCTTGTAAAGTTATAGACAACTCTTCTGCATGGAGAATGGATCCAGGTAAAAAGCTTATCATACCTGAAGTAAATGGAGATGAGTTGAGCGCTGAGGATATGATAATCGCAAATCCTAATTGCTCTACTATTCAATTATTAATGGTTCTGAAGCCCATTCATGAAAAGTATGGGATAAAGAGAGTTGTTGTATCTACTTATCAGTCGATTACAGGAACAGGTAAAAATGCCGTTGTTCAAATGAATAACGAACGTGAAGGCAGGAAAGGTGAAATGGCATACCCTTATCGAATAGACCAAAACTGCCTTCCTCATTGTGATGATTTTGGTGATAATGGATATACAAAAGAGGAGATGAAGCTAGTTAATGAAACGCATAAGATCCTTGATGAAAGCATTAAACTTACTGCAACGGCAGTAAGGGTTCCCGTTATTGGAGGACATTCAGAAGCCGTGAATATTGAACTAAACAATTCCTTCGACCTTTCTGACATCCGAAAAATACTGGCAGCAAGTGATGGCGTAACACTTCAGGACAACCCTGATGTAAACCTTTACCCTATGCCTTATTATAGTAGTGGTAAGGACGATGTATTTGTTGGAAGAATAAGAAAAGACGAAAGCTTGGATAATGCACTTAACCTTTGGATCGTTTCTGATAACCTTAGAAAGGGTGCTGCCACCAATGCAATTCAAATTGTTGCATATCTTGAAAAGAAAGGGTGGGTTTCTAATCATTAAAAGTTAATTAAGTCATAATATTATTTTAAAAACAGTTTAATTTTCATCACAGATTAGATTCAATTATATTTCTATTTTTGCGACGCAAAATTTACAATAGCTTTGCACTGATGATGATGAAAAGTATAGCTCTAGATAAAATACCTCAAAAAAGTATTCGTGATTTTATTCAGTCACAAATGAATAATAATGTTCATACTCTGGATGATGTTAAATCTACTTATAAAGAAGGTGATGATCTTTCTGACCACCTGTTTCACGAAGAAATTTTTACAATTTCTTACCCAATAAGTAAAGTTTGGTCACATTATGTAAAAGCAAACCCCAATGAGGTTTGGAATGGAAAAATGATGACCTTCGGCTTAATGATCTCAAAAAATGAAGATGAGGTAATGTATGTTGGAGAGAAGTATTCCGAAATAAAAGTAGGACAGATCTTTTATATTAATCTTAATATCTTCGGATTGGTTAAAGTGGCTGTATCGCATGAGGTTATTGCTGTGAACCCTGAAAATAATTACTTTGAATTAAGTTATGTAGAAGGCGGAAAATCAGTGGGTAAACAACGCGTATCATTTTTCGAAACAGCTGAAGGCCATACACGAGTTGTTCATACCACTTATTATAAAAGTGACTCTAATTTCAGAGATAAATACATTTACCCTTATTTC
Organism: Flavobacteriales bacterium; assembly: GCA_030591505.1. Classification (GTDB taxonomy): domain Bacteria; phylum Bacteroidota; class Bacteroidia; order Flavobacteriales_D; family JAHECK01; genus JAHECK01. The sequence continues at coordinate 28,426 of JAUVAY010000019.1, forward strand.
CACACTAAAGTAATTGGTGAGTATCATGGGAATATGTCTAATTCTCTGAGCTAACAAATTAGTTAGAATTTTTTAAGAACTTATCGATCTTCATATTTAGTATTCGATGGATTCAGATTATAGGCATATCGTCGCAACAAAGACCAAGGACATTCGAATTAACGAATACCTTATTGGTATTTTCCCTTCTCTTCCCAGTAGAAAAAGTATTAAAAAAGCACTTAAAAAGGAAAAGATCCTTGTAAATGGGAAAATAGCAAATAGTGCTATATGGGTTGCTCAAGGAATGGAGATCGAGCTGATAAAAGAAAAAAATCCTTCCCGTAAAATCTATGCTATTGAGCTTGAAGTAGTTTATGAAGATGAATTTCTTGCCATCGTAATTAAACCCGCAGGGCTTGTCAGCAGTGGAAACCAGTTCCGAACACTTCAAAATGCAATAAGTGGTCATTTGAAACTATCGAAAGAAAAAGATTCTATTAATCCACCATTGCTTGTCCATCGATTAGATTCCGCTACAAGTGGTTTGGTCATCATTGCAAAGACGGCATCTTCAGTAAATATTTTAGGTAAAATGCTTGCTGACCATCAGATAAGAAAAAAGTACTCAGCATTACTTATTGGAAAGATTGATGATGAGGGAGAAATTGAGCAATCTATCAAAAACAAAACTGCCACAACTGAATACAAAAGAATAGAATACATCCCTTCAGAAGCTTTTGAGTTTTTATCATGGGTTGAGCTTTTTCCACTAAGTGGTCGAACCCATCAACTTAGAATACACATGGCAGAAAACAACACCTCTATTTTGGGTGACAGGATATACGGAAAACATGAACATGATATTAAAGGGAAAGGGCTTTTTTTGGCAGCTACCGGCATTGAATTCATTCATCCGTTTAATAAAAACACAATTAAAATTGAAATCCCAACTCCTAAGAAGTTTAAAAAATATTGGGACTGGACATTAAAAAGAAACTCCTTATAAAATTCAATTTAAGCGAGTTCAAACACCACAAACTACAGAACAACTCGATAAATAAATACATCCATCTCCATATATTTTGTCTTAACTCCTCTTTTCAATCCGTTCTTCAAGGCTACTTTTTGAGAAGCCATATTGTCGATATGAATAATGGATATCAATGATTCTTTCAGTTTGTTCGTTTTTGCAAATTCTTTGGCAGCAGTAGCGGCTTCTGATGCGTAGCCCATCCGTCTATATTCTGGAAGTACATGATAAGCTATTTCCAATTCATCCTGCCCATCGATCTCTCTTGGTATAAGACCACATTGGCCAATCATTTTTTGCGTTTCAATATCTACAAAAGCATAAAGACCAAGGCCATTCTCCTTATTCCTCTCTATTTGCCTATCTATCCATTCCTCTGCATCGCTTAACTCCTTTTTCTCAATGCCTAAACCGATGTATAAACCCGATTTCGGTTCCTGTAAAAAGGTGAGCCACAAGGGAATATCTTTTTTCGTCAATCTTCTAAATTCTATGCGCTCCGTTTTATGTCCTTCAATGCTATTCATACTAATCACTTTTTTTGCTACAATACTAGCATATTTCTCATACCTGTCATCAAAATGATGTAGGCTGATCTTTTCAAATCCATTCCTTTCTACCAAATTAATCACCTCATCACTTGAAACAAAATGAAAAAGATCTGAAGGATACATCTCCTTCTTCATGTTTTCTTTTGGATTAAAGGAAATAATAAAATGTCCTCCTTTTTTAAGAACCCTATTCACTTCACGACATCCTTCATCAAGATCATCCCAAAAATATATCGTATTTATGGTATAAAGTGTATCAACACTA
>JAUVAY010000205.1 GCA_030591505.1 Flavobacteriales bacterium
AAAACCGGATCACCCCATACTCCAAGATCAGACAATTGTTGACTTTGTACCCAAGTAATTCCTGTATCGAGACTAATAAAATAACTATTTAGATTGGAGGCAGCAATAAGATATCCCGGTTGATTAGGGTCCATAATTATAACCGGTTCATTAGGATTAAAAATATCAGTGATCATCACATTTGTATATTGAGACCACGCGTTTCCCGATAACAATATAAAGCTCAGAAGTAATAATTTATTTTTCATTGTCTATTCTATAGGGTAGTAGCAAGGTACTTAATAAACAGCACTATTCCATCATTAGCAATCCTTAGTCGCAAGGCATAAAGAATTAAAGTGCATGGTGAAATTACTGGACCTGGACGATTCGATCATGTAACTTGAGCGCCAAAGGAGCAAAGCCTTTTTCAGAAATATCGACTATATATTTACATTTTTTTGAGGGCAATATTTGCGTAATAATACCTGAGTCAAGTGTGTTTTTCTCATTATCAAACAAGGTATAATGGACAATAATATTTCTATTATTTGCGTCTTCATCGATCGTTTTAGGAAGGAGAATATCCAGTTCACCAATAAACAAAAACAAATCAGATGGCCTTGATTCTTGAAGTGTTGTTAGCAGAGGAGGATGATGAATAATCGTCTTCATATAGCTTTGCCCTTCTTGAGATAGCGTGTCTGTTATTTGTCCATTCTTTAACAGCCTTCGATCAACTGCTTCACCACTTTCAATTTGGGTATACTGATTCGCTGTTGAATAAAAAACATAATTTAATAATTCTCTATCCTCCTCCGTATCATCCTTAAGAAAGGAAATAATATCAAATTCTTCTTGTAGGGCAACGAATAATTGTCTGTCCAACTCATTTCGCATACGATCCCGCAATTGATTAAAATCGATCTTTTCGTTTGATGCTAATGATCTATCGATCTCCGAACGGTAGTAATTATTTTGAAATGGAATGATGGTGAGTACCTTTTTAATACTATCGTTTAAGCCATCATTTTCAATTACATAATCCTGCGCATGCAAAGTAGAAGAAAGTGCAAAGAACAAGAAGAAAAGTCCTGTTAATGATCTCATTTACTTAATAAAGAATTTGTAAACATCATTTAGGTTTGCAAAAAGCACTAAGGCAAGAAGAAGGAACATTCCAATCATCTGCGCTACTTCTAACACACGTTGATTAGGTTGTTTCCCGGAAATCATCTCATAGATAATAAATACCGCATGACCACCATCCAAAGCAGGAATAGGTAGAATATTCATAAATGCTAAGATAATTGATATAAGCGCTGTCATATTCCAAAAAGATTGCCAATCCCAAGTAGAAGAGAATAAAGAACCGATCGTTCCAAAACCTCCCATTTGTTTAGCTCCCGATTTTGTAAAAAGTAATTTTAACGAACTTACATAACCGACCAAGGTATTATACCCGTGCTTAATTCCAGCAGGAATTGCCTCCATCAAGGTATATTGCAATGTTTCGAATTCAAATTGAGTACTGGCATTACGTGACCAAACACCAATTGTTGCTTCATCACTTACTGCTACAGGAAAACTCAACGTATCTCCATTTCGCAACACTCTTAATTCTACGTCATGACCTTTATACTCTTGTATTTTCTCTTTGAAATTATTAAAATAAGGGGTAGCGTTTTCATCAATCCCAATAATGAGATCTCCTTTTAATAAACCAGCTTTCTCAGCAGGACTATCCGCTTTTATAGAATCAGCATAAAACAAGAAGAGCGGACTAAAGAAGGTTCTTTTCTCCTCAAGTAATATATCACGCCAATCCTCAGGCATTGTGAAATTTACATTTACATTATTTCTGATCACTTCAACTTCTCTGCTTTCACTTAAAATAAGAGACTTGGCAAGATCGGAGTAATAATTCGGTTGCACATCACCAAAGCGAACAGGAACGTCTCCATTTTCAAATCCAAAATCAACAAGGATCGGATCTACCTGATAACCCCATTCTGCATTTTCTACTGGAAGCTTTTCTGTACCCCATGTAAACATGATCATGGCATAAATGAACATTCCTAAAAGCAGGTTCACTATAACACCACCCGTAATTATTATCAAGCGTTGCCAAGCTGGTTTTGCTCTGTATTCCCAATCTTCTGGCGGTTTTTCCATCTGCTCCTTATCCATCGACTCATCAACCATACCCGCAATTTTAACATAACCTCCTAAGGGAAGCCATCCTAAACCATACTCTGTTTCTCCAATTTTTTTCTTAAAAACTGAAAACCAAGGATTAAAAAACAGATAGAATTTCTCTACTCTTGTTTTAAAATATTTCGCTGGGATAAAATGTCCCATTTCATGCAGCACTACAATGATCGAAAGGCTCAGAATTAATTGCCCAGTTTTGACCCAAATATCCATTTCTCTTTTTTACAAATTGGGCGCTAAAGTACAAAAAGGACCATGATTTGAAATAAAAATTAATTAAGCGGCAATAATTAATTACGAATTGGGAATTTAGAAGTACGAATTGAAAATATTTGACCGCTTTTATATTATCTCTTCAAAGCTATTCAGAGGTCTATTTTACAACAAATAATGATTGATTATTGAATTCCTATCCTCTCAATAAATTCTCCATATGTGACTTTTGTTAGTGTGTAGTTTCTAGCAAAAAATAATTTTGCAGAATTATAAGTGAAAAAGCGATTATTTGTCATCCAATAAAACCATAAACGCTTGAATACATGAACTTTAATGTCATAATTCAATTACCATGAAAAAAAATGTTTTTCTACTACTAATAAGTCTTTTCGCATTTCTCCCAGTTAAAGCCGATGAAGGGATGTGGTTACCAATGTTTATCGAACGTTTAAATTATGTTGATATGCAAAAAGAAGGGCTTCAATTATCTCCTGAGGAGATCTACTCCATCAATAACTCAAGTATGAAAGATGCTGTTGTTGCAATGGGTGGTGGATTTTGTACCGGTGAGATCATTTCTAATGAAGGCTTGTTTTTAACTAATCACCATTGTGGTTTTGGAAGTATTCAGGAATTAAGCACTCCTGAAAACAACATGTTACAAGATGGCTTCTTTGCAAAATCGAAAGATGAAGAAATACCGGTAGAAGGCCTGTTTGTTCATATTCTATCTCATATGGATGATGTAACAGACCGAGTATTAAAAGGAGTGAGTGATGCTTTAAGTGAAAGTGAACGAAAAGCTATTATCGCAGAAAACACTGCATCGATAAAAGAGGAGAATGAAACGAAGGATAATCAGAAAGTATATGTAAAAAGCTTTTATTACGGAAGTGAATACTATCTATTTGTATACGATGTGTATTCTGATATTCGTTTTGTAGCTGCACCTCCTACTGCTATTGGTAAGTTTGGTGGAGATACTGATAACTGGATGTGGCCAC
>JAUVAY010000146.1 GCA_030591505.1 Flavobacteriales bacterium
TGCTCGTGGAAAACTGTGAGTTGAACTCAATAGAAAGGGATGATCTGCTAGGATTAGGGTCCTTACTTAAGATCGACGGTAAAGAGCATGAAGGGAGCGTAAAGATCAATATTGATTCCTTGTATGGGTTGTAATAAAAGGTGGCTTTAATTATCGCCTAATTCGCTTTTTCTATTCGAACGCCAGCATCCAAAATTCCTGGAAGCTCTTTATCTCTCATCGCTTGTTCGATGCTTACGCTATAGGTGCCTATTAGTGGAAAACGTTTTTTAGCCATATAAAGTACCCTGTTATCATAAACACCACCAAAGCCTTTTCCTAACCATTTTCCTCTAGGATCGGCTAAAGGACAGTTGATCGTATCCAATTTACTCTTACCATTTGGGAATGTTGTGGTTAAAAAAACAAATAAGTTTTGATAAGGGTAATCATCCGTGTTACGCAGTGTCACAAAAAAATTATAATTAGAAACTGTATCTACAACTTCAAACTTCGTATTAAATTCATTTTGAACCTCCCAGGTCTTTTTGCTGAATTCAATAGTGTGGTCCACAAGAACCTCATTTCCACAAGACCAAAAAAGTGGACTTATGAAAATTACGATGATAATTCTGCCAAAACTATTTCTTTTTTCGTGGTCGATCACTTCTGTTTCTTTGTGAATTATTATTACTGTTCTTCGATTGCGGATTCCCTCCCTTATTGCTTTTATTAGCTTGAGGATTTTTATTGCTATCACCCCCTGAACGTTTATTTCTCCACTTACCGGAAGATTTTCTTTTTTTCTTCTTCGGTTTTTTATCGTCAAAACGATTCAGATCATCTTGTCCAACAACATTCGAATACTCAGGTTTTTTCTCCGGCTCATCAAATTCCACCATATCCATGAAAGAGAATGGTTTTTTCCCATTCTTATTCATCTCTATGATCTCAAATACTTGTTCGCTTCTAAGTTTAAACGGACTTGTAATCTCTTTTCCTTTTAGAACGTAATACACTTCTTTTTTAAATATATCCGTTTTAAAATGTACGGCTGTACCTTGCTCCGATTCCAATACCACGTTTGATTTTGGAAGGTCTTTCAGGTTCTCCATATACATATCCAGCTCGTAATTCAGACAACATTTCAATTTTCCACACTGCCCTGTGAGCTTTTGTGGATTCAAACTCAACTGTTGATAACGTGCTGCTGAAGTAGAGACCGATCGGAAATCAGTTAACCAGGTAGAGCAGCATAATTCTCTCCCACAAGATGCTATCCCTCCTAACCTACTGGCTTCCTGACGAGAGCCAATTTGCTTCATCTCCACTCTTATTCTGAATTCGTCGGCAATCTTTATTATAAGCTCTCTAAAATCAACCCTGTCATCTGCTGTATAGTAAAAGATAGCTTTTGATTTATCCGCCTGGTATTCGACGTCACTTACCTTCATTACCAAACCAAGGGTTCTCGCTAACTCTCGGGTTCGAAGCATTGTAGGCTCCTCCATTTTACGACCATCTTCCCATTTATTGATCTCTTCCTGAGAAGCTTTACGTAAGACTTTGATGAATTCGTAATTGCCTTTAAATTGTCGTTTTCTTTTTAACTGAAAAGAAACTAAGCGTCCTGTTAAGCTAACAACCCCAATATCGTATCCTGGTTTTCCTTCAACCACAACGATATCGCCTACAAATAAAGGCAGGCTATTCACATTAGAAAAAATCTCTTTACGACCATTCTTAAAACGAATTTCAATGTATTCGGAAATAACTTCGTCTGACGGAAGATCTATATTCGTGAGCCAATCAAATACTTGTAATTTATTAACTCCATTTATATCGCAAGATCCAGAACTGCATGATGCTGTAGTATCACCAGTTTTGGAACCTGTTGTACATGTTCCACATCCCATATTTTCCCACTTATCCTTACTACTATTTTACAAAACGGACGACTCATTAAGCTTTGTCCACTTTAACAACTGACTTTCCAAAATTGCCGCAAGTTCTTTAGAAACCTCCTTGATGACCTCATTTAATTACCATAATAAAGCCACGCAATTACAAAAATCAGTGTTATCGCGTTAAAAATACAATTTTGTACAAAATACAGGCTCGAATTCTATTATTTGATGTAAATAAAATAATTTTGGGTGAGTCAGCGGAGCGAAAAGCTGCATCCTTATTGCTTTCTACTCTTTATTGCTTCTCACGATCGGGAAGATGGCTCCAAAGACAATATTAATTTGAGAAAAGAAAAAATCTTGATCTGCCCGGTAGTCTGATTGTGTACTTGTAAGGATGTCAGGCATGTTTATATAACCAACTTTATATTCATTTTGAAGAAAGAAATAATTCCAAAATGTAATATTTAATCCAATTTTTGCACTCAATCCAAATCCTGCTGTATGAAATTCATCATATCTATTTTTAGCAAATAACATAACATTACTCTTCGGAAACATTACACCAGCTCCAACTCCACCCAGAACATTTATATCAATATCGAAGTTAGACCTATCACCAAATTGAACAATATTTTCAAAACGATTTATTTCAATGTTAGCATAATTAAGACCATCCGTATGTTCAAAGGTTAAAAATGCCTCTGTCAATTGGATCTCTTCACCATTATATACCCCATTAAAATCATTATCAACTCCATTTATCTCTCCATTAATAGCAACATACTGATTTTGATCCATCACATACTTCATATGATCGACTCCGATAGAGATCTCCCATTTATCACTGATAAAATACCCAATTCTAAAATTGGTTTGTGGTATTGTTACTAAGCCCGGATTAAAATAGGGATCCAACGAAAAAGGAGTTTGCCTATCGTGAGCGACAACATTGCTTAAAGTAAAATCATGGTCGTTCCCTGAAAAATGAATATCAGAATTACTGTAAAAACCTCTATTCCAACCCCAATAAACGGACATCTTTCCCTTGTTGTGCTTTTCCGTGCTAACGACTTCATCCTGAGCAAGTGACATAATAGAAAGTAAAACAAAAAAACTGACCAGTACTTTTTTCATTTTTAACACTTAAATGATTTATAATAATCCGCTAAAATAAGGTATTGCATGCTTTTCATCGCTCTTTTGGCTAACAATTAAACCATCAATGATATATTTAATCGTATAGTAAATTGCAATTTAACTTGGCCTTCTTACTTTTGCGGCATGGCAAAAAATGAAGATCCGTTAAAAAGAATAATCGCCCATGCTAAAGAGTATGGATTTGTTTTCCCATCGAGTGAGATCTACGATGGCTTGAGCGCAACCTATGACTATGGTCAAATGGGAGCTGAATTAAAGAACAACATCAAGCAGTATTGGTGGACCGCAATGGTGAAGATGAACGAAAACATCGTAGGCTTGGATGCGGCTATTTTTATGCATCCTACCACTTGGAAAGCTTCCGGTCATGTTGATGCTTTTAACGATCCCTTAATAGATAATAAAGATTCAAAAAAGCGCTACCGAGCGGATGTTCTTATTGAGGATTATATTGCTAAGATAGAAGGAAAGATAGCCAAGGACGTTGCTAAAGGCCTAAAGCGATTTGGAGATGCTTTTAATGAAGAGGAATTTCGTGCTACTAATCCCAATGTATTACGTAATGTAGATAAGATCAACGCTATTAATGATCGCTTTAAAAAAGCACTAAACGATGACGATCTTGCTGATGTAAAATCCTTGATCGAAGATCTGGGAATTGCTTGTCCGGTATCCGGATCCAAAAACTGGACAGATGTTCGTCAATTTAACTTAATGTTCAGTACAGAGCTTGGTTCTACTGCTGATGGTGCTTCTACCGTTTATTTACGTCCGGAAACTGCTCAGGGAATATTTGTGAACTTTCTGAATGTCCAGAAGACAGGACGAATGAAGATCCCATTTGGTATCGCACAAATTGGAAAAGCATTTAGGAATGAGATCATCGCGCGACAGTTTATTTTTAGAATGCGTGAATTTGAGCAGATGGAAATGCAATTTTTCGTCAAACCCGGAACAGAATTAGAGTGGTATGAACATTGGAAAAAATTCAGGATCAACTGGCATAAGGCCTTAAATTTAGGCGACGATAACTACCGTTTTCATGACCATTTAAAGATGGCTCATTATGCAAATGCGGCGGCAGATATAGAGTTTAAATTTCCGATGGGTTTTAAAGAATTGGAAGGGGTTCATTCGCGAACCGATTTTGATTTGAAGGCACATGAAGAATTTTCCGGTAAGAAATTGCAATATTTTGATGCGGCTGAAAACACAAGTTATGTTCCTTATGTAGTGGAAACTTCAATAGGTCTGGACCGAATGTTCTTGGCTGTATTTAGTAGTAGTTTAAAAGAAGAAGAATTAAAGGATGGTTCTACACGGTTAGTATTGACATTACCTCCATCTCTGTCTCCAGTAAAGGCAGCAATTCTACCATTGACAAAAAAGGATGGTTTACCTGAAAAAGCGAGGGAGATCTTTGCGAATTTGAAATACGACTTCAATATTCAGTATGATGAGAAGGACAGTATTGGCAAGCGTTACCGACGCCAAGATGCGATTGGGACTCCTTTTAGCATTACGGTAGATCACCAGTCCTTGGAGGACAATACGGTAACGATTCGTGATAGGGATACGATGGAACAGGAGCGCGTAGAAATCGATCGCTTGTATTCTATTATTGAAGAAAGGGTGAGTTATAGGACTGTATTAAAGAAGTTGGAGAGTTAGGAATAAATAAATGAAAGTGATCTTTTAAAAATGAAAAAATACCCTGCTTTCTTACTACTTGTTTTTCTTTCAGCATCAATTCAAAGTCAAGTTGTGCACATAGATTGGGTAAAAACATTTGGTGGAGAGCTCCCTTCTATTTATAGAGATAGTTCTAAAAACTTTCATCTTACTGGTATGTTCTATAATACTGTCGGTTTTAATATTGGTTTAGACTCAGTTAATATAGAATCTAATGGTTATAGCGATATCCCTATAATAAAACTTGACTCAATAGGTAATATTACTTGGGCAAAATCGGTTGGAGGAGATAGTTATGATAGAGGCAACTCAATCATTAGTGATAATGAAAAAAATGTATATACTGGAGGAGTATATTTTGAAACGATAGATATTGACCCAGGTCCAGATGTAGTTAATATTAATCATTTAGATGATGGTCCAGTATTTATACAGAAATTAGACTCTAGTGGTAATTTTATATGGGCAAATACAATAAATGGTTCGTCTGCAGGTGGATATATAACTGATGATGCACTTGGGAACTTATATGTTTCTGGGGTTTTTGCTGGAGAACTAACGTTTGTTCAAGATAGCGATACATTATCTTTATATTCAAATGGAAGTTTAGATGTATTTATTCAAAAGTTTGATCAAAGCGGAAATGTAATATGGACAACCTCGTTTGGAGGAGATGGTTCAGATAATAATTTTTCAATTCATTCTGATCATGAAGGATCTGTTTATTTAATAGGAAGTTTTAATGGGACAATTATTTACGATGTTGGTGATGAAGAATTTGATTTGATTTCAACAGGTGCAAGTGACTTATATATATTAAAAATTGATACCAATGGTAATATAGTTTGGGCTAAAACCATTAGTGGTCCAGAATATAAATCGATCTACTCTGTTAAAACAGATGTTTTTGGAAATGTTTTTACAGTAGGAAATTTTACTGGAACTGTAGATTTCGACCCAAGTAACAATGCATATTACTTAACTCAAAGTGGCGCGCCTAAAAGTTTTATTCAAAAGCTTGATGCTAATGGTAATTTTATTTGGGTAAAAACCATTGATGTTGGTAGTGTATTAGCTATTGATGTTGATGACCTAGGTAATATATATATAACCGGCAGCTTTACAGGAATTGTGGATTTTAATCCAGGAATAAATGTTTATAATTTATCTTATATCGGCGGACAAGATGTTTTTATTTTAAAATTAGATGTAAATGGCAATTTTATTTGGGCACAATCACTTGGCGGAAATGGTCAAGATAAAGGGAAAGATCTAATTGTTGATGGTGCTGGGGTTATATATTTATCAGGCACATTTACTTCATGGTTAGATTTTGATTTAAGTGACTCAGTAAATTTTATTTATCCAAGTAATAATATGGTAAATATCTTTTTACTTAAAATGACCCAATTACCATTGGCTGTGGGTGTAAATGAAAATACATTAGCTATGGCTAATACACGAATTTACCCTAATCCAAGTAAAGGGCATTTTTCGATAGATTTGGGAAATGTAAGAAAGGGATCGATTCACGTTTTTAATTTAAATGGCCAATTAGTTTATTATAAAGAATATAGCGCATCTCAAACTATTCAAATTGACTTAAATGAACCCGTTGGTATATATTACATACAGTTAGAAAATACTGATGGAATAGAGTATCACAAACTTATTATTAACTGATTTCGGATCTTGTTGAGTTATTAAATTTAAATAAACACATAAGTTGTATAACAACAATGGTGTTATTCATACGTCATGGTGTGTTTTATACTAGACTTTGTACATAAGAAACGTGGGCCTAAATAGATAAAGGATATATTCATACCTTTACACTTTAATTAAAATAATAAAAATAATTATGAGTAGCGGAACAGTAAAATTTTTTAACAACTCTAAAGGGTTTGGATTCATTACACCTGATGATGGTGGTAAAGATGTATTTGTACATCAAAATGGACTAATTGATGAAATAAATGAAGGTGATAAAGTAAGCTATGATGTTGAGGAAACTCAGAAAGGCTTGAACGCAACAAATGTCAAAGTAGATTAATACACTATTATTTTTTGACATCCTTTCGTCATTTAAGCCTATCTGAATTGATAGGCTTTTTTTATTTTAA
>JAUVAY010000064.1 GCA_030591505.1 Flavobacteriales bacterium
CGTATTAATAACGGGATTTGAAAATGAGGATAAATAGCTAATTAACCACAATGACGCTGAGTAGGCTCCGAGAACACAAGGAAAAAGTATTATTATAAATAGCAGGAATAAACACAATAATATAGGATCGTTATTGATTACTAAGATCAATCCCTTTGAGACCTCCGAGCCTACTCAGCGTCATCGTGGTTAAAAAATAAGTAATGGCAATTAAAAAAGTTAAAACTTATAAGTAAGTCCCAAACCACTCGATTCAAAAACGCGTGTTGGATAAATTGACAAATTAGGATGTGTGTTTTTTCTTTTATGTAAATGAGGGATGAGCCAACCAATTGCAGCTCCAACTGCATAACCCGTTATTACATCTGTTCGAAAATGGTATCCAGCTTTAACCCTTAAATAACCTGTTACTGCAGGAACAGTCGCGGCGAAGGTCCACATTCCAATTTTCCAACCTGTCTTCATATTAGGATGATAATCATGCATCACCTTAGCAAAAAAGAAAGAAAAAGAGGCTGTTGTGGAGGTATGCCCCGAGTAAAATGATAGTCTACCTTGATTATTGGTTCTTATTTCAATATCCAGTTCAGTATTATAAACGTAGGGCCTCGTTCGGTTAACCAGGTTTTTAACCGTCGCAGTGATACCAAAATTAATAGTCGCAACTTCAAGTCCCATTAATAATAAGCCTCCAATATCTTCACGTGTATGATGATTTATTAAAAAAACTGCAGGAAGGACAAAAGCTGATAAGATCAAAATATCACTTTGCTTTTTCGCATTTTCATCCCAATTATAAGTTGCTCCTCGATCAAATGAGTTTACATCATTTCTATCGAGTGTCTCAAGTTCAGTTTCTGTAAAAGGGAGTAGACTGTTATTGGATCTTAAAATAAGTCCTGTTGCTGTTAAGCCTGCACTAACGGCCAAGAATGGCCATTCACTATTGACTCCAAATTGATAAGGATTAGTATATTGATGCGAATCGCATAAATAACAATCTTCTTTTTCCTTTTTCTCTTGAGCATTCGAAACATTCAAGAAAAAAAACAAGGCCAACCCAAGCGACAATCCCTTAACAATCATTTACTATTAAAATAAAAACCCAACAATTAATCTAAACATATTCTCTTCATTTGAAATGGAGTAATAGGCATTTATAACCATCAAATCCATCGGACTCATCCAAATTCCTCCTCCAAAATTACTATGCCATGCACGTGATGATTCATCATCTACCCACACTTTTCCAACATCATAAAAGGCATTGATTCCCAATTCACCAGGAAACAAAAATGTTTGAAAATTAAAAAGCTTGAATCGGAGTTCATTATTAAAAGCAAAACTTGTTCTACCATTAAAACGATCTCTTCTATACCCTCTTAAAATATCATTATCCTTTGTATAATTAAGTCCTCCTAATGATGCAGAATGATAATACTCAAAGTCATTCAATAACGTAGTTCCACTGGCATTTATTACATAAGTAAGCGCATGATAGATGGGAATATAAAAAGTCAACTTTCCTTTTAACCTCAAATTGCTGATATTCTTTCCTGAAAGCTCCTGATTATAACTTGCGCCTACATTGAATACCATCCCTCTATTTGGTAGCACTTTTTTATTCTTTATTTCATATTTATAATCCAATGATAAGCCTACATACTGACTGGAAGTTTTCGTAACCTTACTACTTCCTGCATCATCGTTGAGAAAACGGTCGGGTGCTTCTACTGTCATATAGTTCTGATAATTTGGTCCAATTCTAAAAACACCCGGTTTATTGCCGCTAAACTCTAATAGACCTCGAAGCGAAATAGCATTAAATCGCATAATATATTTTTCCCTATCATCATCACTAAATGAGAATTCGGTCTCATTTCCATAACCAAAAAAGTTTGTGAGTTTTGGATTATTGATCAACACATCTGCTCTAAAGTCTATCTTTCCAAAAAGGTCTATAAAAGTCCCCGTATACAAAGCATTGAAACTGAAATTTGAAGCAATATTTGCTAGTATTCGATGTTTTGATTTATATGGGTCTTTTCTAAAACCATGTTTTTTAAAGGTTACTCCTCCTCCGATAAAAACACCATCATCTTTATTAAACCCTATGAATGCATTTGGAAAAACCACATTGGGTTTATACTCATTCATATCGTATTTATTGCTTGATTTTTCCTTTGAAGTATGGATGCGTGTTTCCTTACTTTCACTTATCACTGTTTTTTTCTCTGTATCGTAGATCTGTGTCTTTTTCCTTAACCCGTTCACAGAAGAAGAATCGCTGATCTCATCTTTTCCGTATCCTCCAATTACACGGACTAACATTCCATTTTTTACATCACCTGAAATATTAAATTTATCCTGCCCTCCCAAGCCATAAAGTCGAATTTCTTTGGTCTCTTTATTATCAAACAAACGCTCGTAAAAAAGTAATTGTTCGCCAGATTTAGACACCTTATAAACCCTAACTAATGTTGAATCATTATCAAGTCTTTTAACTTCAAATATTTCTGATTTTTCAGTTCCCAGAATATTTACATCCTTTACAATAATGTCATAATATCTATCGGCAAATTCAGGCAATTGATCACGATGAGATTTTAACTTTGCAATAATGGTCTCTCCATCCAAATTATATATAGTATCGGGCCATAGTTTAATAGCGTTTTCAATTATCTCATCTGTAAGCAACTCTTTCAATTCATGCCCCATTTCTACCCAGTCATTTCTGTCCATTCGTGTTAAGAAGAAGCGATCTACGTAACGCGCATTAAAATTCACCCCTTCGATATTTTTAATATCCATTTCGAAAGATTGGAAACGGGGCATCAACCACTTTTGCGTAATTATTGTTGGATAAAAACCATCGAATATGGCGAAAGCCTGATCACGATCCTTTGGAATTGGAACATAATATTTATCAATTCCTTCCGCATGATCACAGCCTTCATGATTTTCCTTTTTACAGGTGAATTCTGCCCAGCGCCACTGATCTTGATGTCGATCCCAATCACCAATAAACATATCGAATAGGCGATTTCTAAGCACTTCTTTCTCATCTACAACAACATCATGATCATTAATAAGATCGTGGATCAAGTCATCAGATTTTACAGCATCCTTTGTATAACCAAAGTTTTCCATCGAAGAAAGATCATTTGCTGCACGTTGCTCATATAAAACAAGTTGATCAGCAAAGTCGTCTCTATACTGAAGTAAATTTGGACTATCAGGAATATAAACAGCTACAGGGTTTGTATGCAAGATCTTTGCTGCATCTGCTAAAGGAGGTATCACATATGCTGCATAAGGATGAGAACTTGATATCTGGTCCTTAAATATTGAAGCTGCAATGGTATTTTGCATGTTTTCAGGCAAGGCCCTTTCAGGGAATTTTGTTAGGGATCGAAGAACGTATTGATTTCCATCTTCACTTTCAACACGTAGAGACTTAGATTGCAAACGACCTCCCATCTTTACCGGTTTCAGTCCACCTTTTTCTGTGTTTAAGTTTAATACGGGAAACTCAACAGGAGTTAGCCATGCTGCTCTGTAATGCGCTCCCCAAAAGAATTCTTTTGTTTTTGAAACTGCAAACTGAGGACCCGCAGCCTTTACTATTGTTTCGGGAAAAACTTCATCCTTATGCAGTTCAGCTTCGATCAAATAAGAATCCTCTTCTTTCTCCTCAATTATTTGTTTTTCAAAACTCATTTTAATGCCTTCGTCCTCGTCATTCTCCCACACTTCCATTTTTACTTTTCCATTCTTATAGTAGATCAATTTAAAGAGTCCTCTTTTCGAATCACTAAAATCAGCACCATTCTTACCACTCGAATAAGTGGTCTCACCTGCCGACCCACTCACAATATAATGCTGGTTTGCTTTATTATAATACTGAAGGTTATGCTCATGACCCGAAGCATAAATAAGATCATCAACCCCTTCAAAAGCATCATTAAGTCCGCTGATCAAACTTTGGTATTCAGGATGGATAATATCTGTGCTATGACCGATGATATTTCTGTATAAAGGATAGATCGAACCGACTATAGGAAGAGGTATATATAGATTTTTTTTTGCTGTTGTAAGCGGAAATAAATGATCCTTAAATTGAAAATAACCACCATGATTTCCATCACTGTATATTGGATTATGACCAACAACAATAAGATGCTTATCCTTATTATTATGCAATTCTTCTTTTAACTCATCTAAAAATTCAGCTTTGTTACTAACGCCACAATCAGCCTCTTCTATAGGAGGTTTTTCATATTGATGCAGCCACCATTGCGTGTCGATAGCATAAAGAATAATATTCTTTTCTAATTTTATCTTAACCGGACCGGGACATCCACGGTTTGGAACAAAAACGTTCTTATCATCAAAATAATTCTCAATGTACTTTTCTTCGTTTCTTATATGAGAAATACCATTCTTTTTCCCCTTATTCCAATCATGATTACCAGGAATGAAATAAAAATCGACTGCTAATTCCTTAAGTATTTTAAGTTGAAAATCTATGATTTCTTCTGCTTCTTTTCTCCCTTTATCTTCTTTTTCAGGCATTCCGCCAGGATAAATATTATCCCCTAAAAAAATTACAGTACTCTCATTTTTATCCTCATTTATCAATTTTGTAAGCAGGTCAAATGAAGGACTTGCTTCAATAATAGGACGACCGGCATCACCTATCAGATAAACGACATGTTTGATTTCACTTTTTTTTTTCTTTTCCTGACTAACTAAACTGAATGAAATAAAAAACAAAGTCAATAATACTAGATATTGATTTTTCATATTGGTCGTTTTGAATGATTATTCCTCGTGGTAAAATCGTGTTAGTAATATACAAATTAATTGTTCTTTCAAGATTCTATATGGCCAGCAAACGACAAATGCATTTTTTCAATTAATTGAACAATTATTATAGATCTTTTGAAATAACTTGATCTCTTCATACTATTTAAGTTGTCTTATTCTGATAATTGCTTGTAAATCAATTTTTGTATATATTGTACTACACTGAAATAAAGGTCTATATCCAAGCCATGGCCAACCCAACGTATCTAATAAAATTTGCCAGGTGGAAACGTGTAAAACAAACCGCCTATTTCATTCTGTCCTTATCTATATTATTGGGATTGGTCTATCCTGCTTTTGCCGATGGGTTTAGTAGTATCTACCCTTTTTATAATGGAATTGCAATTGGGATAATTGGTGGGGCAATGATTTCCTTAATCGAACTTTATATTTTTCATCAGCCTAAAAAAAAGATGAGTTTTATCTTTCTTGTAATTGCAAAATCTATTGTTTACAGTCTTGTTTTTACGGCCTTGGTTCTTGCCGTGATCTTTATATCAAGAATGATTCAATATGGTTATACTAGCTTTAGCGAGACCTATTATAGTGATGAATTTCAGCACTTTATACATGAAGAGGATTTGGATTCAATATTATTGTATGCCTTGGGTTTAACTTCAATTATGGTTTTTATAAAAGAGATCAGTAAGAAATTAGGTAGAGCTGCTCTGATAAACTTTATTACTGGAAGGTATTATCGACCTATAATGGAAGATCGGATATTTATGTTTTTGGATATAAATGACTCTACTACAATCGCGGAAAAAATGAGCGGAATGAAGTACCATTCTTTTGTGAATCAATTTTTTAAAGATATTACTGAAAGTATTCTTACAACAAGTGGAGAAGTCCATCAATATGTAGGAGATGAAGTGGTAATTACCTGGAATATGAAAAAAGGTTTGAAGGACAATAATTGTTTGTACACTTACTTTTATGCTAAGCAAACCATTGCCAATTTATCAGAAAAATACTTAAGTAAATACGGTTTTGTTCCGTCATTTAAAGTTTCATTGCATTGTGGACATGTTATTCGAGGTGAGATCGGTGAAATTAAAAGTGAGATCGTATTCAGTGGGGATGTAATGAATACAACATCGAGAATTGAAGGTCTTTGTGGCACATTAAATGAGCCTATACTTATCTCACAACAGTTAATGGATAAATTTCCGGAAAATGTAAAAGGAAAATTTAACTCTAAAGGATCATTTAAACTTAAAGGTAAAGAAAACAAGCTTCAGGTTTTTGGATTAATTGACAATAAAGCTGATTGTTTAAATTTAACATTATCTTAATTTACCTAGATTTGTGCTCCTATATTTTTATTCAATGAATAAATTAGCCTTAGCCTTTTTGGCTACCTTTTCTTTACTATTGATAGTTTGTGTATCATCCTGTAAAAAAGAATCGGATCCTCCCTCTAATAATGAGAAATACATTAATATCACTTTGCCTGATACAAGTGGGAATCTACTCTCTATTTCTGACTATGATGGAAGCTATCGATTAATTGAATTTTGGGCTTCATGGTGTGGTCCATGCAGAGCAGAAAACCCTAACCTTGTAAGCCTTTATAATCAATATAAAGACAATAATTTTATCATTTTTGGTATTTCAATAGATACTCATGAATCAAACTGGAAAGCTGCTATTATATCGGATAATCTAAGCTGGCCTAATGTATCTGACCTTCAAGGGTGGAATACGGAAGCTGTTGATTTGTACGGCGTTACTTATACTCCATATAATGTTCTAGTGGATCCGGACGGGTTTATTATTGGAAGGAATTTGAAGGGAGAGGCGTTGGCTGAGCGTTTAAGTGAGTTGTTAGATTGAGAAATTAAACCGCTGAGATGGCGCTGAGAAACGCAAATAAATTTATAACCCCCCGATCTCTGCGTATTCTAAGACTAACCTAAAGGCTCTCTGCAGTTAATTTTACTCCAACAACACCCTTATTCCGCGTTCTCTGCGGTTATTTTTCACTGAAAAGAAATCTTCTTCACCATTCTCGCCAGCATATAACCAGCAAGTAAAACAATCACACTTAATATTATTGCTGGGATCATATTCCCATAGATCCAAAAACCAGTAGCAAATAACGCGCTATACACCAGAATCACCCCTATCATCATAGCGAGGATTCCTCGCGGTACATCCCATTCTTTCCTTTTATTAGCGATCTCTTCTTTAGACAATCCCATTTCCTCCTCAACAGGTGTCCAACCAGGACCACCAGGGTTGATCCGTTGTACAAAATCCATCATTACTTTCATATCGGTAGGAGGTGTAGAAAAAGCAACTACAATCCATGCTATACTCGTTACGCCAACACCAATGAGTAATTTCCAATGAGAATCTATGGCTTCAAACCCGAGTAGATCATGGAAAATTTCAAGATATAAAGCCATTAAAAAAGACACAGCCATCGCCGTGATCTCTGACCATGCATTCACTCTCCACCAAAACCATCTCAGAATAAATAAAAGCCCCGTCCCTGCTCCTATTTGCAAAAGGATATTAAAAGCTTGCAAAGCATTTTGTAATAATAAAGCTAAGGAGCCAGCGAAGATCATAAGTACGATCGTTGATAATCTTCCTACCGAAACCAATTCCTTCTCACTGGCATCAGGTTTTAAAAAGCGTTTATAAAAATCATTAACCACATAAGATGACCCCCAGTTTAAATGAGTGGAGATCGTAGACATATATGCCGCAATAAGTGAAGCTATTACTAAACCAAGCAAACCTGAAGGTAAAAAAGTCAGCATTGCAGGATAGGCTAAATCATGTTTCACCACGGCAGGGTCAATCTCTGGAAATGCTGTTTGTAATGAAGCAAGGTCAGGAAACACAACAAGCGAAGCCAATCCGACAAGAATCCATGGCCAAGGCCTCAATGCATAATGAGTAACATTGAATAAAAAGGTAGCTGCAACAGCATTTTTCTCATCTTTAGCCGAAAGCATTCGTTGAGCAATATATCCACCACCACCTGGTTCCGCTCCGGGATACCAAACACTCCACCACTGCACTGCTAAAGGAAGGATCAATAAAGGAATTAGCGTTTCCCAATTAGTGAAATCAGGAAGAAAATTCAATTTATCAACTACATTTTCATGTTGTAGTAAATTACTTAAGCCACCGACTTCAGGAAGGTTAACTATATAGATAGCAGCCCAAACAGCTCCGATCATCGCAATAAAAAACTGAAAAAAATCAGTGATCATAACCCCTTTTAATCCACCTAAGGAAGAATAGATCACCGTAACTATAGAAGCCCAAAAAATAGTTTGTACTGGGCTTAATCCAAGCATGACTCCACCAATTTTTATTGCTGCTAAAGAAACAGTAGCCATGATCATCACATTAAAAAACACTCCGAGGTAAATAGCTCTGAAGCCCCGTAAAAAAGCTGCTTCCTTCCCACTGTACCTGATCTCATAAAATTCAAGGTCTGTCAATACTTCAGAACGTCTCCATAATTTAGCATAAACAAAAACAGTAAGCATTCCTGTAAGTAAAAATGCCCACCAAACCCAATTTCCTGAAATTCCATTTTGTCTAACAATATCCGTTACAAGGTTCGGTGTGTCAGCTGAAAATGTAGTTGCAACCATGGAGATTCCTAATAACCACCAGGGCATATTACGACCTGATAAGAAAAAATCATTAAAACTTTTTCCTGCTTTCCTTGACGTTATTACTCCAATTAAAATAGAGACAATAAAAAATCCAATAATAAAAATCCAGTCGTTTTGCTGAAGTACCATAGCGTAATAAATTGAAATTGTAAATTAATCTAAGCTATAGAGGAATCTTTCTTTTGTTTAAATTTTCATTAACAGAGTAATAAACATATTAACTAATCACTACTCTTACTATGTGACGTTTTTAATATTTTAATATCATTAAGCTCTGACAATCTAGTATCTAAATTACCATCATCAATAATTTGCACATCATATCCATCTTCAATCAATTTAAGAATTGTTCTATTATCCGGTATTCTGCTATAAGCAATGCAATCTGTATAAAACATTGTTTCAATTGGATACTTTGTATTAAATAAGACAACTTTATCATGTACATCTAGATTATGGATCTCTTTTACCCATTGAGGATAACGATCACGATTATCAAATGGTTTAATCCGTTCTATAGCATAACGGACAGGAAGAGCAATTAGTAAAAAAAGCATCGTATAAATCAACCACTTTTGTTTAAAGCGATTTCTATATTGATATAAATAATCCCAAAAAAGCGCTGTTATAATAAACAGAGCAGGCGCAGTAAAAAGTGTATAGTTCTGCATTTTGGTTGCAGCAAAAGAGAAAAATATAAAGGGAACAATTATCCATATAAGCAAAAGAAGCCGCTTATAGTTTTTTATTCTTTTAAGTGCTTTCCATATAAACCATATAAAAGGAATATATATTAACTCACCATAGAGAATTCTCATTTTATCGAAATGATAATAAAATGGTCCACCTTGCTCATCTAAAACGACTTTCAAGTGTTTTAGATTATGACCACTTTCCCAAATAGCTTCTGCTGGAAAGATTTGAAAAATATAGATCTGCCAGGGTAAAAACACTATGGTAGTAACAGTTATAAGAATCAAAAAATTATAAACTATTTCCTTTGAAGAAAACCTTTTTGAATTTACAAGCAAAAGACCCCAAATTGGAAGAACAACTAGGGCGGGTAGCCATTTCGATAAAATAGCTAATCCAATACTTACACCACAAAGAATATTATATATTGATTTCTTACCCCGTGAGAATTTTATTGCCATAAATATGGCTAATTCAATAAAAAACAGAAAGAAAATATCGATATGGTCAGTAGCGATACGCCCTGAACTTAATTCGATAATAACTCCACTTATTGAATATAAAAAAGCTGCTAAAAAACCTACTCTTGTATTGAATAATTGACGACCAATTTCAAATGTTAAAGCGATCCCAATTGTAGTTAATATAATTGATGGTAATCTAAGCGCAATTTCATTCACTCCGAAAAAAGACATACTTAGAGCCATCCCCCATAATGGAATGGGCTGTTTATGTAACCAAACGTGATTAGCAGGCCAGTTCTCTATTTGAAATGGCAGTACTGGATTTCGGTAGAGCATCGGTTTAAAAGGAAAATCTATCAGATTTTTAGCGACTAATGCATGATAGCGCTCATCCCATTCATGTAAGAAAAAGTCGCTTGAAGTATATAATCTAAGTATAAGTCCTATCAGCATTAATAGCCCTATTGAAAAAGCAATTTTATTTTCTTTATATTTTATAAAAGAAAAATAATAGCCAAGAATAGCTATTATGATTACAGAAATACCGCTGATAAGATCAATCATATACAACTACTAATTTAAAATGCTTTTTCAAAACTACAATCTCAAAATATCATTAGATTGTAAATTGAAATACAAAGGTTAACAATTAGAAAGAAAGTAATACCTGTTTTTACAATTGTATTTATGAGAATAGTATTTTTATAGCCTATCCCATCTAAAGTGAGAATTATAAAAGGAAAAGGTACCAATAGAACTGATCATGATTTACCTGCCCGTTCGATAAACAGAATTAACAGAAGGAAATTTCTTTGGCAGGGATCAATTATTGGCATTGCCACTACCCTACCATTAAATGCTTGTCTTTTAGATGATGTACCAAAGGTTCTTGCAAAAAGAGATCCTGAACTTCTAAATCAAGAAGAATGGGATACCTTGATCGCTGTTCAAGAAATTCTTTTTCCGCATGAGAAAAATGCTCCTGGTGCGGTAGATATAAATGCTGCTGGTTATTTTCAATGGGTTCTTGCCGATCCTTTGCTCGATCCAGCTGAAATTAAGTACAAAAGAAATGGACTTACTTGGTTAGATGAAGACGCTGTAGAGCAATATGGTAAGAAATACCCCTCATTAAACAAAGAAGAAAAAGAACTTTTAACTCATCATGTAACTGAGCATTCGTGGGGAAGATCATGGATCTCTGTAATGCTATTACACATTTTCGAAGCCTTATTAAGCGATCCGATCTATAGTGGCAATAGTGATGAAAAGGGGTGGAAATGGTTAGCCTATTCTCCAGGAAACCCAAGACCATTTAAAGGTAAAACATACCTCGATTACACTTTAGAAGATGGAACAAATTTAAACCCTAAAAATGCCTGATTTTGATCTTTGCGTAGTTGGAAGTGGGGCTGGCGCAGCACCCATTATTTATCGCTTTGCGAAAGCAGGTAAGAAGGTACTGGTCTTAGAAAAAGGACCTTGGTTTACGAGTAAAGATTTCACCAAAGATGAACTTGTAGCAGCGCGGAGAAGTGTATATACTCCTAATTTAATAGACGAGCAGCACGTAATTGAAGAAGAAATGAAGGATGGCACGTGGGAAGGAGAATCGACTTTTGATAGTGGTTGGGATTTTTGGAATGGTAACATGGTTGGCGGGTCTTCCAATTTAATGAGTGGCTATTTTCACAGACTCAAACCCAAAGACTTTAGATTATTGAGTGAGTTTGGTCCTATTGATGGGGCAAATACTGTTGATTGGCCAATTAGTTATGAAGACCTGGAACCTTATTATGCGATGGTAGAATCGATCGTTGGAGTTTCAGGTAAAGTAGTAGAACATCCGTATTTAGAACCCCGATCCACACCTGATTTCCCTTATCCTCCATTAGAAGTAAACGATATGTCATTATGGATAGATAATGCCTGCAATGAAATGGACCTTAATCCCCTACCTACACCCAGAGCTATCTTATCAAAACCAAGTGATGATAGGAATTCTTGCTATTACTCGAATTTTTGTGGGAGTTATGGTTGCAGCAGCGATGCAAAAGGAAGTGCTAGATCGGCTTTGATCAATAAAGCGATCGCGACTGGAAATTGTGAAGTACGTTCGCAATCAAAGGTTTTTAAATTGGAAAGTGATGGAAATGGAAATATCAATGCTGTTCATTATTATAATGCTGAAGGTGATGCGCAACAAGTAGATGCGAAAGAATATGTAGTCGCTTGCCAAGCTATTGAGACTTCCCGCTTATTACTAGCTTCTACTGGAATCAAGCATCCAAATGGAATAGGAAATCACTCGGGTCAATTGGGTAAAAACCTCATCTTTTCAGCTGGTGGAGTTGGACAAGGAGATTTTCTATTTGATGAATTAAATTCAGAACAAATTGAAGCTATTCAACGACCTGGACTCTTTATTAACAGGCACTTGCAAAATTGGTACTATTTTGAGGATAATGATTTTAATGGAGAAACAAAAGGCGGTATTATTGATTTTCTGTGGAGGCATACGAATGGAATAACAAGAGCTAATTTGCAAAAAAGAGATGACAATGGGGATTTGGTATGGGGACTGGATCTAAAAAGAAAAATGGAACAGTATTTTACGCGTCAACGCCATTTACGATTTGAAGTATTTAATGACTGGCTACCTACCGACAATTGTTTTGTGAGTTTGGATAAGTCAGTAAAAGATAAATGGGGTGATCCTGTAGCTCGCTTCCGTATTGGTTATCACGAACATGATCTTAAAGTAGGTCGTTTTCTTTCAAAAAAAGCAACAGAGGTTTTAAAACATATGGGAGCAAAAAATATTTACTATTCGGTTAGTGGCTCTCCTCCTGCTAATTTACAAGCCGGTGGTTGTCGTTTTGGTGACGACCCTTCAAACTCTGTTTTGGACAAGAATTGTAAGGTCCATGGAGTTGATAATTTACATGTAACAGATGGCTCTTTTATGCCCACCGGAGGTAGTGTACCTTATACTTTTACAATTTATGCAAATGCATTCCGCGTTGCTGATAGTATGTTGAATGAGTAAGGCTCTGCTCAAATTAACCACGAAGCACACGGAGTAGATACAAAGTCCACAAAGAATAAAAAAAAGAATTTCATGTACTGTGAACTCAGTTTATCCTTAGTGAACATTGTGGTTAAACCTGTTTGAAAACGATCTAGACAAATGCTTTTCGCGTTGCTGATAGTATGTTGAATGAGTATGGCTCCGCTCAAATTAACCACGAAGCACATCGAGTAGGCTCAGAGTCCACAAAAAATAAAAACAAACAAGAATCTTCTTCATTGTGAGCATAGTACATACTTGGTGAACCTTGTGGTTAAACCTGTTTGAAAACGATCTAGACAAATGCTTTTCGCGTTGCTGATAGTATGTTGAATGAGTAAGGCTCTGCTCAAATTAACCATGAAGACACGGAGCAGGCACAATGCCAACAAAGGATGAAAAGGCAAAACATTTTCATTGTGAACTCAGTTCAATCTCAGTGAACCTAGTGGTTAATTTTGTTTGAATATTTCAACGAACACAAATATATTTAGCAGCTTATTCAACTCAACACAGATTGGATATCTTTTCCTTACCTTTAATGTAATCCAATTATTGAATCATTAAACACGACTAAATCCAGAAATTATGAAGGCCTTTTTAACTAAAAAACTTCCGCTTTATTTATCTATAATCTTGCTCTCTTCTTTTCTTTTGTCTTGTGCCGAAAATGAAGATGTTACCCTCTGTTTGACCGGTTCGACCTATGGTTTTCTGGGTGGACTTTGGCATGGAATAATTGCTCCGATCGATTTGATCGCTATGCTTTTTCAAGACGATGTGACGGTATTCGCACCCAATAATAATGGTGTTTGGTATGCCTTTGGATTTCTTATTGGATCAGGTGGATGGGGATTTCTTGGAGGAAAAGGAAGTAAAAAATAATCTTTATTGAATTGAGAATATTATTCTGTTTTACAATAAACAGCCCACTAATTATATTGATTAACAGTCAGTAAGATATTGTGACAAAAATCAATTCGCGATTCGCGATATGCAATTTAGTTGAAATAGCATTCTTTTCTTAGTTATTATACGTCTTTTATAAATCGAATGTTTCGTCTTTTATCTATTTTATTCAGCTCCTTATTAAATATTCAATTCTTAAATTAATCACTATCTGTTTCTCGTTTTACAACAGCATATTCATCCCTGCCTTTTGAAACATAACCCCTATCGTAACAATAATAAAATGTATCTCCACAATCGTTGATATAAATACTCGTATGGATGGAGAAATCAAAGCCCATAAATAACAATTGTTTGCTTGAGCAAATCACTTTTCCTAGCTCCTCAAAGTCATTTAAAATCTTTCTGTTTTTCTTGAGTCGATTATTGAATTTCCGGATCATTCTATCACAATCATTATTTATGCGCTGGTGGTAAGTAACTCTACACTGAACATCACAAAATTTCTTATCCCTTCTTCCAACAATTCTGCTTCCGCAGACAGGACATTCTATATTTCTTTTTTCATCCATTACTTGATGGAATTAAATTATTAAAATTTATTAAGTGCTCGCCTACGAGAATTAACCGAATATTATCTAATAGATTTTCGTATTCTTTGTGATAAATCCATTTTTCAACAGTATTATTATGCCTTAATTTTGTCGAAAAATTGCCTTATGAATGATAATACGTTTGCTTACATCATAGCTGGAATTGTTATCGTCCATTTTCTCATTGCTTTTGTTTGGTTAATGATTAAATTGACCAAGAAAAAATAGAATGGAGGAAGAAGTGATCTCGTGTAATTGCGATATTGATATGAACCTAACGGAACCCAATAGTTCCGCATTTCATTTACGAGATTTTAAGTATCAACTCTTTAGTGTTACTCTTCTTATTATCGCTTCTGTCATACATTCCTATCTAATTGTTGATTATAGTTTATGGATCGTCCTTCCTTTATTAGGCATATCCTACATCCTCGTTGGGTTTGAAGTGCTTAAAAAAGCCTATCTACTTCTAATTAAAGGTGACTTCTTTAATGAGTTTATGCTAATGAGTATCGCCACCTTAGGCGCCTTTTATATTGGTGAATATATTGAAGGAGTGTTCGTTATGCTATTTTATTCTACAGGCGAGATCATACAAGGGAATGCAGTGAGATCAGTGCGGAATTCGATAAAAGATCTTCTTGAATTACAGATTAAAAAAGCAACGAGAATAATAAATGGACAACAAGAAGAAATAAAACCTGAGGAAGCACAAGCCGGAGATCTTATTCTGGTCAAACCAGGTGAAATGCTTCCCCTTGATGGAAAAGTTATTGAAGGAGATGTGCAATTAAATACAGCAAATATTACCGGAGAATCGCTTGTACGTGTATTTAAAAAAGAAGAGATGATATTGGCAGGAATGGTATGCATCGAAAAACCATTTATTTATGAAGTCACAGCCAACTGGGATCACAGCCATATAAATAAAATTCTTCACCTCGTTGAGGACGCTTCAAGTAAAAAGGCAAAAACCCAGCGATTGATCAGTCGTCTTTCAAAAAAATATACACCCATTGTTTTCTTTCTCGCTGTAGCAATGGTTGTTTTTCCCATTTTTATAGATCCGGACTATAGTCTTGATAAATGGCTTTATCGCTCACTTGTCTTTCTGGTGATATCTTGTCCCTGCGCATTCCTAATAGCTATACCTCTTAGTTATTTCGGAGGCATCGGTTTAGGAGCACATAAAGGCATTCTCTTTAAAGGTGGAGAGGTCATAGAAAAAATGGCTGCACTCAAAGCCGTCGTATTTGATAAAACAGGAACACTAACCAGAGGAAAGTTTAAAATACATTCGATTGATTTAATTTCGGATAAAGAACTTATTTTATCTCATTTATATGCTTTGGAGATGCATTCCACGCATCCTCTCGCTAAAGCGATCTATAAGGAACTAAACGAATATTCCTCTTCAATACAAGTAGAAAACATAATTGAATCTCCAGGACATGGAATTGAAGGCCTTATTAATGGAGAGGTATTTTTAGCTGGGAATCGTGACTGGATAGAATCCAAAGGGTTTATAATTGATTCACAAAGTGATGAATTACCATCTGTGCATGTTGTTCAAGGAATTAGCTACAAAGGAAAAATTAGTTTTAAAGACCAACTAAAAGAAAACGCCAAGGAGGTAATAAATGAATTAAGGTCTTTAAATATTAATTATCTGGCAATGTTATCCGGTGACCGCCAATTTGTTGTTGAGAATGTTGGAAAAGAACTTGAGTTGAATAAAGTCATTGGTGAATTGTTACCCGAAGAAAAAGTTGATCAATTTATCGCTATTCGAAATAACTTTCCCGGTGCAGCATTTGTAGGTGATGGGGTTAACGACGCTCCTGTTCTTGCCAGTGCTGATGTTGGTATTGCCATGGGTGCAAATAGTAGTGATGCCGCAATTCAAAGTGCCGACCTGGTTTTGGAAAATGATAATTTAGCGTCCATTCCAATAGCCATCCGAATAGCTCAAAAAACACAAAAGAATGTATGGCAAAATCTGCTTTTTGCTATTATTGTTAAGGTGGTTGTACTCGTTCTTGGTGCATTGGGGATCGCCGGTCTTTGGGAAGCGATTTTTGCAGATGTTGGAGTAGCACTTATCGTTGTTTTAAACGCTTATAGGTTAAAGAATTATAATTGAGAGCAGAAAAGGCTTCGGCGAAGCAGGGCAGGCTCCACTGTAAGTCCCTGATATAGATTGAGCATAAATAAGTCATTTTACTTTCATTTCTAGTGCTCGCCAAGTCGCCAAGCCGCAATCCTGTCAAGACAGGTGTTTTGAAAAAACCTGGAAATTTATGTATCTGCCAAAGGCAGATTAAAGAAAGTGATAGATTAATTAAAAACGGTCAACTCTATCTAGGGAAGTACAAGGTCAACATTCAAACATTTACTCATTCCCTTCTACGCTAAAGTGCTTGTTGCACAACTACCATCACATAGTTAATATCCTTCTACTCGGAGTCTTGTGGATTCGTCACCATGATTGTATCTTGAAGTCATGCAAGGTAAAA
>JAUVAY010000010.1 GCA_030591505.1 Flavobacteriales bacterium
AATTGATGTATAATGTTGTCAAGGTTTACCCTTATGCTCAAATAACAGGTGAACTATTAGAATATTATGATGAAGAATTATCTAAAATAGAAAATGAAGAAGAACGTAAAAAGTTCATGGAAGGTGCGGAAGCTGTACTTAAAGAAGAGTTTAAAGGTGAGATAATGGATCTTACCGTGAGTCAGGGTAAAGTTCTTGTAAAGCTTATTGATAGAGAGACAGGACAAACGTCTTATGAGTTGATCAAAGACCTAAGAAGTGGTTTTACTGCCTTTATGTGGAATTCAATAGCCATTATTTTTGGTAATAATTTAAAATCTAAATATAATCCTGAAGAGGATGCTGATATTGAACAGATCATACAAATGATAGAAAGTGGTCAAATCGTTGTGGCATGGCGTGATGCTACTACAGCAAAAGCACGTGTGGATCTCGACAAGAAAAAGAGAAGAGAATTAAGGAAAAAGGAAAGAAAAGAAATGAAGGAATTAAAAAAGAAAGTCTGATTAGACTCAATTCTTCCATAATCTCCAATTAATTATCAATTACCTATTGCCTATTTAAGGTCCTTTTATGCCTCTGTAATTTTTAAACCAATTGAGTGCCTTGATTTTACAAAATAGATCTATTTGTTACATTAGAGCTATTGATGTAAAACGCTTAATTATCCCTTATTAGGCATTATTTTATTCATCTAATATTATGTATTTTCGATACTCTTTATATACAGAATAGTACACAAATATGTCTAAAAACCTAAGTTTTCTTTCCGGAAGGAAAGGATTAGAGAATAATTTGTTTGATCGTATCGGTCAAAGTTCAGAAGAAACGGGTACACCTTCAGCAGAGGATCTGAAAAAGTTAGCTGATGAATTTTTAGTAGGAGATGCTACTACGCTTGGTGCGGCTACTTTCTACGATTTCATGAAACCAGAAAATAAAGGAAAAGAGATCTACATCTGTAATGGTTCTACCTGTATGTGTGCAGGAACACAAGATTCGCTTAAAGAGGAATTAGAAAAACATGTAAGCCCTGATAAGATCGGTCATATGACCTGCCTTGGAAGATGTCATGAAAACTCAGCATTTCAGTATAAAGGAAGCAATTACTCAAACTTGAGTAAATCAGAGATCAAAGAGTTATTTAGCCAATCATTTCGACAAAAAGACAGATATAAAGTAGGTAGTCTTGGTCAAACAATTTTAACAAATAGCACGGGAGATCTAAAGAGTTATTACTCGCTACTTGATAAGATATTTAGCCTTACACCACATGAAGTTCTAGATGAAATTAAAAGGTCTGAATTAAAAGGTCGTGGTGGTGCAGGTTTCCCGATGGGAATTAAATTAGACACTTGTGAAAAGACTGTCTCGGATACAAAGTTTATAATTTGTAACGCTGATGAAGGTGACCCTGGTGCTTATACCGACAGATATATAATGGAGGAACGTCCTCATTCTCTTCTATTAGGAATGATAATTACAGGATATGCTGTGGGTGCACAATGGGGTGTATTGTATATCCGAGGTGAATATCCTGAATCTACTGTCATTATTGAAAAGGCGATAAAGGATCTTTATGACAATGGCGTTTTACCATTAAAAAACGATAAAGGATTTACCTATCAATTTAAAATAATTAAGGCACAAGGTGCATACATCTGTGGCGAGGAAACGGCACTTATTAATTCAATTGAAGGTCAGCGACCTGAAGTTAGAATAAGACCTCCCTTCCCTGCTGTAGAAGGTTTATTTAATAAGCCAACAATTGTAAATAATGTTGAAACACTGGCCAATACACCTTATATCTTAACAAATGGTGGTGAAGCTTTTAAGGCTATAGGTACAGACTTTTCTACGGGCACAAAACTGGTTTCATTAGATAGCTTTTTTAATAACCCAGGAATCTATGAAGTAGAGATGGGTACCTCGATGAAAATCATATTGGATGATCTTGGTGGAGGTTTTAAGGAGAATGTAAAAGCATTGCATATAGGTGGTCCACTTGGTGGATTGGTTCCCATTGAAAAGGCCTATGAAATGACCTTGGATTATGAAACCTTTAAGAATAATGGTTTTTTATTGGGCCATGCGTCAATTGTTTCCATTCCTGAAACTTTTCCTCTTATTAAATACTTACACCATCTATTTGAATTTACATCCTTCGAAAGTTGTGGGAAGTGTTTTCCTTGTCGTTTAGGGGCTAAGCGTGGTGCAGAGCTGATTGATCGTTCAATAAATTCTGATTATAAAATTGACCCTGAATTATTCGATGACCTTCTTGATACCTTGGAACAAGGTTCCTTATGTGCATTAGGAGGTGGATTACCTCTACCTGTAAAGAATGCCCTTCAGTATTTTGATAATGAGTTGAACCGTTATTTTGAATCGAAGCAAGAGGCATAGTCGAACATAATTTATTAAAGAAAGAAAAATGAAAGTCGCTTATATAAATAATGTTGCACATGAAATGAAGGATGGAGAAACCGTACTTTCATTTTTAAGACGTCATCAGGGTGAGAAGAGTGTTCCAACTTTATGTGACGCGCCTAATCTAGATCCATTTGGATCTTGCAGAGTATGCAGTGTTGATGTTGCGCTAGAGAAGGGTGGTAAAACAAAAGCCATGGCTTCCTGTCACGCTCCTTTGTACGAAAATTATTACATCTATCCCGACACACCTAATATACAGAAGCTTCGTAAAAATATTGTTGAGCTTGTTCTTACTGACCATCCATTGGATTGCTTAACATGTGAAGTAAACAACAACTGTGAATTACAAGAAGTTGCAGCACGAGTTGGTATTCGCGATGTTCGCTATCCAGAAGGGGAGAATCATTTAGATAGGAAGAAAGATTTGAGCCATGCATATATGACCAGTGACCTTTCGAAATGTATTAATTGTTATCGTTGTGTAAGAGCCTGTGATGAGGTCCAAGGTCAATTTGTACTATCGATGGCTGGTAGAGGCTTTGACAATCGTATTATAAAAGGCCTTGACGTTAACTTTTCTAGTTCTGCCTGCGTAAGTTGTGGTGCTTGTTCACAAGCTTGTCCAACATCCGCTATCTCGGATATATTTGAATCTAAATCTATTATAGCAAAAGATAAGACAAGAACGATCTGCACCTACTGTGGCGTTGGTTGTAACTTGGAAGTATCTTCTGTAGGTGAAGAAATACTGAGTATTTCAGCACCTTACGACGCGGAAGTTAATCAGGGACATACTTGTTTAAAAGGGCGTTATGCATTTTCGTTTTACAATCATCCGGAACGCCTACGCGATCCTATGATCAAGCGAAATGGTGAATTTGAAAAAGTAAGTTGGGATGAAGCTTATGATTACATCGTTGACAAGTTCACAGCTATAAAAAATGAACACGGTCCAAATGCGCTTGCAGGAATTTCCTCTTCACGATGTACAAATGAAGAGAATTATTTAATGCAGAAATTCTCGAGGGCAGTTATTGGGACAAATAATATTGATGGTTGTGCTCGTGTATGCCACTCTCCTACTGCTTTAGGAATGCAACGTTCGTTTGGCACAGGTGCCGCAACCAATTCAATAGATGATATTAAGGACACTAATTGTATGTTGGTAATTGGAGCGAATCCTACTGCTGCTCACCCGGTAACCGGTGTGAAGATCAAACAACATGCGATGAAAAATAATACGCTTATTGTATTGGATCCTCGTAAAACCGAATTGGCTACTTACGCTGATTATCATCTAAAAGTTAGACCCGGAACCAACGTAGCCGTTTTAAATATGATGCTTCATTACATCATCAAAGAAGGCGTTGAAGATAGTGACTTTATAAGCTCAAGAACTGAAGGTTACGATCAGTTTAAGAAAGAAATACTTGAACTTGATGTAGATGCAATGGAAGCTATTTCCGGAGTGGATAAAAACCTTGCAAAAGAAGCAGCTTTAGCTTATGCCAAAGCTCCAAATGCCATGTCATTTCATGGCTTAGGTGTTACAGAACATAGTCAGGGTACATTTACTGTACAGCTAATATCAGACTTAGCAATGGTAACTGGTAATATAGGTCGACGAGGTGTTGGTGTGAACCCTTTGCGTGGTCAGAATAATGTACAAGGAGCAGCTGATATGGGAGTACAACCTCATCAGGGAGCGGGTTACTATCCGATGGGCGATATTGAAATAAATGAAAAGTATCATAAATTTTATGGTGTTCCAGTTCCTCTTGAAGAAGGCCTTAAAATCCCACAGATGTTCGATGCAGCCTTAGATAATAAGCTTAAAGGAATGTGGATCATAGGTGAAGATGTTGCTCAAACCGATCCAAATACACAAAGAGTAATTAAGTCATTGGATAAATTAGATATTCTAGTTGTTCAGGAACTATTTATGACAGAAACGGCAAAACTGGCGGATGTAATCCTTCCGGGTGCTTCTTTTCTTGAAAAAAGCGGAACTTTTACAAATGGCGAAAGAAGGATACAACGTGTTAATGCAGTTGTAAAACCAATTGGGAATGCCAAAGTTGATGGTCAGATAATCATAGACCTCATGAATAGAATGGGGTATGAACAAGCTGATTATAATGCAGAAACCATGCTTGAAGAGATCTCTCAGATCGTTCCTTTCTTTAAAGGAGTTACTTGGGATAGACTAGGAAAGAATGGGTTGCAGTGGCCAGTTTCAGAAGACGGAACAGACACACAGATCTTGCATACCGAAGATTTTACAATTGGTAAAGGTCAATTATCCAATTTTGATTTTAAAGAGTCGATGGAGATTGTGGCTCATGGAAAGGAGTTTCCATTCATACTTACGACCAATCGTGATCTGGAACATTACAATTGTGGAGCCATGACCCGGAGGACCAATAACGTATTGATCAATACGGAAGATGTATTATGGATCAATCCTATTGATGCAGAAGGAAAAGGAATCAATGATGGTGATCTGGTTTGTGTTGAATCAGCTCGTGGCAAAGTAGATATCAGGGCAAATGTTACAGAAGATGTTAGACCTGGTGTATTGAGCACCACCTTCCACTTTCCGGAGATCATGGTAAACAATATCACTTCAGATATACATGATTCTGAAGCCTTATGTCCAGAATTTAAAGTAGTCTCGGTCGATTTTAGAAAGGCAAAAAATACTGCGTTTAGAAAAGAAGGAGAATTTGTGAAGGGGTGATTAAATTGTCAGACACATTCTCATAGCTACCATTTACACGGGATTACTTGCATTCTATATTTTGTGACGAGTATGTTTTTGTTAAAGTTGAATAATAGCTTACTTTTAAAGGGCTAACAAACGACTTTTACCATGAAAACCAAACGCGCAAAATTAGTTGCAGCATTAAGCCTGTTTTTATTCTTTATTCAGAGTATTGGATATTCCCAAGTTCCTATTGTTGAAAGAGATGCTTTAATAGCACTTTTTGATTCAACTGATGGAGAAAATTGGACAACAAATACCAATTGGAATACTACTGAACCAGTAAGCACATGGTATGGAGTTATAGTTTTAGGCAATCATGTTGGTTATTTAACACTTAACTCAAATAATCTAAACGGAAGTTTACCTAGCGAAATTGGTGATTTAACTTTCTTGATAAATTTAATGATCACGCAAAATCCACTATTAAGTGGAGAAATTCCAATAGAAATATCAAACTTAACTAACCTCTCTTCTATTGAGCTCGTTAACAATCAATTGAGTGGTCCAATTCCAAATGAAATTGGAGATTTGGCACAATTAAATCATTTTCGATTGAATGGTAATTTAATTAGTGGTCCAATTCCAAGTGAATTAGGAGCATTAACACAATTAACCAATTTGGGATTAAGCTCCAACTTAATTAGTGGGGCAATTCCAAGTGAATTAGGAGATCTAACGCAATTAACTTTTTTAGATTTGAGTTCTAACTTAATTAGTGGAACAATTCCAAGTGAATTAGGAAGTTTAAGCAATCTTATAAGTTTAAATCTTGGGTTGAATGAATTGACCGGTGAAATTCCTCCAAGCTTAGGAAATCTGAGTGAACTTGCATACTTAAATCTATATATAAACCAATTAAGTGGAAACATACCGGATGAAATATGGAGTCTTGATAGTCTTATAAGTTTAGGACTTGGCGATAATGAGCTAGAAGGATCATTACCATCCACCATTGGAGGTATGAGCAATATTGAATATCTTTATTTGCATAGTAACCAATTAACAGGTACAATTCCCACTGAGTTAGGCAGTTTAGTTAATCTAACAGCTCTTTCGTTGCGAAATAACCAATTCACAGGTACAATTCCCTCTGAGCTAGGTGATTTACTTAATCTGTCAGAACTTAATTTAAGTCATAATCAATTTGAAGGCACCCTACCCTACGAGCTTTCGTATCTATCAAACTTAACGGGTCTTTACTTAAATCATAACTTATTTGATAGTATTCCTGATTTTAGTGGAATAAGCAGCTTAGAAAATTTGTACATTAATCAAAATAAACTTGAATTTGATGAAATGGAACCTCATATTGGAGTTGCAAATTTCATCTATCATCAACAAGCATACGTAAATGGGCTTCCACCTATTACTGCAGCTTATGGAGAAGAACTTAGCTTTAGTCTACAAGTTGGCGGTAGTGCAAATAATTATCAATGGTATAAAGATGGATCACCTGTTGATGGGCAAACATCGAATATGTTTTATATTGAATCATCAGATGCTTCAAACGCTGGAGTATATTATCTTGAAATCACGAACACTATTGCAACTGAAACAATATTATTTTCTGAAATGATTCTTGTTGATATCATTACTGGTATAAATGATTATTCAAATGATCTTACTTTTAATACTTATCCCAACCCTGTCCGTGATGTATTAAATATAGAAATGCGAATAGCTTCACAACCCTCATTGCGGCTTACTATTTTTGATCTTACAGGAAGAGTACACTTTTCAGATCTTTTAAATAGCCAAGAACAAGTCATTGATGTTTCATTTTTACCTTCAGGTTTATATACCATACAATTACAGAGTAAGGAAGGAAATTGGATTAGTAAGTTTGTAAAAAGTGAATGAAAAATGTGATTATTTCTATAATTTTTTTATTAATCGCGCAGTAAGTTATCTTCAAACAATGCAATAATTGTATTATTAGTAATTACTTTAAACTAGCTACTCATTACTTCCTACTAATTACTATTTTTGCCACGCATGAATAAAGAAGTAACTCCTTACCAAAAACAAGATTCAGGAAAGAAAGAGCAAGTAGCTGAGATGTTTGATAATATCTCGGGTAGCTATGACTTTTTAAATCACTTTTTATCCATGGGTATTGATAATTTATGGCGCAAGAAAGCCATAGCACAGTTAGAAGATATTCAACCACAAAAAATGCTCGATGTAGCTACAGGTACAGGCGACTTTGCTCTCATGGCAAACAAACGTTTATCTCCTCAACTTATTACAGGGATCGATATTTCAGAAGGAATGCTGAAGGTAGGCCTCAAGAAAATGGAAAACAAAGGATTGACCGATAAGATTCACCTTCAATATGGTGATTCAGAAAAAATGCCTTTTGATGATGATCGATTTGATGCTATTACTGTAGCTTATGGAGTCAGAAATTTTGAAACACTGCTCAAAGGGCTGAAAGAAATGTATAGGGTGTTGAAAAAGGATGGCAGAACTGTGATACTTGAGTTCAGTAATCCAAAAAAATTCCCTGTCAAACAAGCCTTTAACCTCTACTTTAAATATATTTTACCGACTATTGGTAAAATGGTCTCAAAAGACAACAGAGCCTATACTTATTTACCTGAAAGCGTAAAGGCGTTCCCGGAAGGTGAAGCTTTCCTATCTATTCTTAAAGAGGCTGGGTTTATTAATGTTCGACAGGTTAAATTATCTGGTGGTATTACAACTATTTATATAGGTGAAAAATAAAAAGTATAATTTGGAGTTTAATCGAGGATGAAACGCATACTATCCATATTATTTATAATAGTTGTAGGAATGACTTCTCTTCATGCGCAAAAGCGAAGTAAAGAAAAGATCAAGAATCTTAGTTCATTCGATCTTAATCCTTATCATTTTGGATTTATAATTTCTGTTAATACTTCGAATTTGTCAATTAATCTTAAAGATGTCAGGGATTTTAATGATTCATTAATGTCAATTCAAACTATAAGTCAACCAGGATTTAATTTAGGAATGCTTGCTTCTTTGGACATGACTCCCAATTGGCACCTACGGTTTATTCCAACTTTAACTTTTGAAGAACGAATTTTAGAGTATACTTTTTTGGAAGAAGATGGAGATCTTGATGTATTATCAAAGAATGTAAGTTCCACCTTTATAGATTTCCCCTTACTTATTAAATACCGAACAAACAGAATTGGTAATGTGGCGGTTTACGGTATAGCTGGCGTAGCCTTTAGTTTGGACGTTGCCTCTCAAAAGGATGTAAATAATAACCGGGAAGACGAGGCTATTATTAAAATTGATAACACCAATTATTCTGGTTCATTGGGTGTTGGGCTTGACTTCTTTCTCCCCTATTTTAAATTTGGAATTGAATTAAAATCTAATTTTGGTATTAAAAATCTATTAATTGATGATGGCACAAAATTCTCCGATCCTATCGAAAGTATTAATACTCGATCTTTTATTATCTCCTTTACCTTTGAAGGATGATTAAAGAAATAGAATTAAAATTATCCGCTGAAAAAGGATTCGACACAAAGCATCATCATTCCCTATTAAAAAATAAATTTAAGAATTTAGAATACAATAGTATTCACTTTGAATTGCTTAAAAGATCGCTCGATGCGCGAAAACAGCGAATAATCTATGTCCTGAAGTACCGTGTGTACATTGATGAGAAACCCGATGATAAGGGATTTGAGTTAAAAGCAGCAATGTTAGACTCGAAAAAGAAAGTGATTATAGTGGGTTCAGGTCCTGCCGGATTATTTGCAGCAATTCAGCTTATTGAAGATGGAATAAAGCCTATTATTATTGAACGGGGTAAAAATGTGAAGGATAGAAGAAAAGATCTTGTTGATATTACACAAAAACATGAGGTAAACCCTGATTCCAACTATTGCTATGGAGAAGGTGGAGCTGGGACTTATTCTGATGGAAAATTATATACTCGATCTAAGAAACGAGGAAGTGTAAACAGAATACTGAATATATTAGTCCATTTTGGAGCTAATAAGTCTATCCTAGTTGATGCACATCCGCATATTGGAACCAATAAACTCCCTCGGATCATTATTGCTATTAGGAAATTCATTATCGAATCAGGTGGGGAAATTCATTTTAATTGCCGTGTTACAGATCTTCTAATAAAAGAGAAGCAAATTAAAGGAGTAATTGATCAGAATGGAGATAAATATGAAGCTGATAATGTAATATTAGCCACAGGTCATTCGGCCAGTGATATTTATGAATTACTGTATGAGAAAAAGATTGCGATAGAGGTTAAATCTTTTGCAATAGGAGTTCGAATTGAGCATCCACAGCACTTGATCGATCAGATCCAGTACCAATGTGATATAAGAGAAGATTACCTCCCTCCTGCTTCTTATTCACTTGTTAACAAAAGAGATGAACGTGGTGCATATAGTTTTTGTATGTGTCCTGGTGGAATCATCGCACCTTGTGCAACAAAAAATGGAGAGATCGTAACCAATGGATGGTCACCTTCTAAAAGAAATAATGAATTTGCCAATTCTGGAATTGTAGTAGCTGTACATCAATCAGATTTTAATGAATTTGAAAAATGGGGTCCGTTATCTGGATTAAAATTCAGAGAGTCTATAGAAAAGAAGGCATGGGAAACGGCTGGTAAAACTCAAAGTGCACCAGCACAGCGTTTAGTTGATTTTATGCATACCCGAAAATCTAAAGATTTACCTGAATGTTCTTATACACCAGGTATTGTCTCAGTTGAGTTACGCGATGTTTTGCCTGACTTTATCGTTAAATCATTAAAACGATCGTTTAAAATTTGGAGTCGTAATATGCCAAAATACATGGATAAAGATGCTGTGTTAGTTGGTGTAGAAAGCAGAACCTCTTCACCTGTAAGAATCCCTAGAGATCCTGTTAGCCTTGAGCATATTGAGATAGAAGGCTTATATCCTTCTGGAGAAGGTGCTGGTTATGCTGGTGGAATTATTTCGGCTGCAATAGATGGTGAAAAATGTGCATTATCGATAGTAAGCAAGTATCAAGCATAATTTCAATCTGTTTTTTTTTAACTAGCCCCAAAGGAGTGACATCAAGCAACTTTGGGAGTAGCCCTAAGTTTATCACATAGCCCCAAAGGGGTGACATCAATCCTAGGTAATTTCTCCTACTGAAAAAATTATGCTTTTCACTTAATTATAAAGAAGTCTACTCAACTAACTTTAGTAATTATAATACATCCTTGAACTTGAATATCGCAATATGCCACAATCACTTGTAAAGAATTACCTACACATTGTATTTAGCACAAAATATAGATTCCCTTTTATTGATGACTCTATAAAAGATGAGTTATTCAATTACTTAGGAGGGGTTTGTAAATCACTAGAGTGCAATCTTATTATTGTAGGGGCCATAATGATCATATTCATATTCTTTGTTTATTATCTCGGAAAATAGCTTTGATGAAGCTTATTGAAACATTAAAGTCGAGCTCATCTAAATGGGTAAAAACCAAAGGAGTTAGGTATCATAAATTTTATTGGCAAAATGTTTATGGTTCATTTTCTATTAATGAGGATCTAGTTGAAACAGTTAAATTTTATATAAAAAACCAAGAGGAACATCATAAGAACAAATCATTTAAAAAAGAGTATTTGTACTTTTTAAGAAAGTATAATTTAGATTATGATGAGCGTTATGTATGGGGTTAGGGATGTCACCCCTTTGGGGCTGGTTGGTTTATGTCTATCAATAACCCAAAGCTCCACTTTGGGTTATTGATGCCCTATGTAATCTAAAAACACTAGCTTCTATCTATTTAAGAAAAGGCCTGACATAGTATTCCGGCTGCTACACTCACGTTTAAGGACTCTGCTTTACCTAAACGGGGAATTGTTACCGGACTATCGATCAGTGATAGTAGTTCGTCAGAAACTCCATGTGACTCACTTCCCAATAGTAGTAATCCTGATTTAGGAAATGAAAAACCTCTAAAATCTTCACCTTTCATTACAGCTGCAATACAAGGTAATGGTGATTCCTCGATCACATTTTTTAAGTCAGCATACCAAACTGGAACTCTGAATAAAGAACCCATACTCGATTGTACGACTTTTTGATTGTAAACATCTACACTTGTTGTTGAACAAATAATACCATCAAAAGCAAACCAATCCGCTATACGTATAATTGTCCCTAAATTTCCGGGGTCATTTAAGGTATCCAATAAAATGTATTTTCCTTTATTAAGGTCAATGGGTCCCCAATTTTTAAACTTTGCAACGGCTAGTATACCAGGTGCCTGTTTAAGTCCTGACATAGCATCCATCTCTTTTTTAGAAGCAAGAGACATTGCTATATTATCGTTTGACAAATCAAAAGAGTCTAAAGCATATACATCATCCACTTCAAAATTTGAGTTGAGTGCTTCTTGTACAATTTTCTCTCCTTCAATAACAAAACAATTATGTGAATAACGTTCCTTTTTAGAACGTAAAGAGCGTACAAATTTTATTTTATTTTTGGTTAGCATAAATAAATGAAGATCAATAATAATCCGAATATACCAAACCTCATTAAAAAGTTGAGAAAAAATAAAAATAGATTAGTTTTTCTCCTCAATTTATCGGTGACTTTTGTGCTTATTTTTTCATCTTGTAATCCCTCAAAACGTGTGCAGGAAGGAGATTACTTGCTAATGAGTAATAATATTGAGCTGCTCACAAGTGAAAGCTCGCTAGCTCCAAATAAAAAAGAACTTAAGGAAATTGTTAAGAAGGAAGACCTTTCTAATTTAATTAAACAAGCTCCGAATCGTAAATTTTTAGGTGTTACGCGAATGTATTTAGGATTTTATAATATGGTCAGTCCTGAAAAATTAGCAAGAGATATTAAAAATAAGCAATTAAAATTAGAGAAGAAGAATGCTAAAAGGGTGGCCAAAGGAAAATCTGAAAAAGAGTATAAAAAACCACTAAGGGAATGGGCAACGAATGAAATTGGAGAAATACCTGTAATTTATGACTCAGCACTTACTGTTCGCTCAGTTAATCAGATTGAAAATTATTTGTATAATAAGGGTTTCTTTAATCCTAATGTGAGTTATCAAATAAGTGTTGATACTGTTAAACGTAGAATTGAGGTTATTTACAATGTCGAGCCAAAAATACCCTATCGTATCAATCAAATTGATTTCCTCATTCAAAACCCAGAGATCAATAAAATAATTAATGAAGCTATTCTAGCTAAGGATTCTGTTATATATAAGGGAGATCGATTTGACCTTAATGATCTTCAACATTACCAAAAAGTATTAACCCGTGGTATTCGTGAATACGGATATTATCTTTTTAATAGTTCGATGGTTTACTTTCAAGCTGACACAAACCTTAATTCTTATAGTGTCAATTTATCACTTAATATTAATGATAACAGAATAAATTCAGAACAAAACGCTAATTCAAGTTATTATAGTAAGTTTTACATTGAGAATATCTATATCAATACAAGTTATCCTTCTAAAAATTATGATAATGGCCAAGCTATTCCCTATGATACAATTAGCTACAAGGGTAAAGAAATTTTGTACCAACATCATTTTCGTTATAATCCTAAGCTTTTCCAACGAGCACTTGTAATCTCAAAGGATAGCTTGTACAGCGTTGATGAAACAGAATTGTCGTTTAAAAAGTTATTTGAATTGGGTAATTTTGACCTCGTAAATATTTCTTATAATCAAACTCAAATGAGTGATAGTGCATCGGATCATTTACCATTAGATGCATTTATTAATTTAAATTCTACAAAGAATCAATCTATTAGCTTTGAAACAACTACTACAAACAATGGAGGTTACTTAGGTATATCGGGTGCCATTTCCTATTCTCATAAAAACATTTTTAAAGGAGCAGAAGAGTTAAGAATTTCTCTATTTGGTGGTGTTGAAGCTCAGCAATTATTAAATGAAGAATCAAGTGGATTATTCGACTTCAATACATTTGAGATTTCTCCCGAGATTGAAATATTATTTCCACACTTTGTTGCTCCTTTTTCATATAGTCGATTTAGAAGGGTTTTAAATCCAAAGACGTCGATTGCGATAAATTACAATTATCAGAATCGTCCTGATTATACAAGAACTACAACTACTTCATATTACGGTTACAAATGGAATTCTAGTAGCAATTTAAATCATCAATTAAATATATTTCAGATCTCTTTTACTAAAATTCAAAAAGAAGATTTATTTCAGGAATACCTTGATAATCTTAACAATGCTGTTCTGGAAGCGAGTTATACTGATAACGTAGTGCCTTCGACAAAGTACATTGGAACATATAATAACCAAAGAAATAGTTTTCAGAGAAACATTTACTATACTCGATTGCTCACTCAAATGGCAGGTGTAGGTACCTACGGTTTATCGCAATTATTTAATGCCGAACAAGATAGTCTTGGAAGGTATTTATTTAAAGAAATTCCCTTTGCCAACTTTATCAAAGCTGAAGTAGATTTTCGATCATTCACACATTTTGATGAAAATAATTCGTTGGCTTACCGTGTTGATGTTGGAGGAGCTTGGACATTAAAAAATTTAGACGTAATTCCTTTTACAGACGCTTTCTTTGTTGGAGGTTCTAACAGTAATAGAGCATGGAGACCACGAACTTTAGGACCTGGTTCATTCTTTGATAGTACAGGTGTAGAAGCTTACGATAAAATTGGTGAAATTAAAATTGATCTTTCACTTGAATACCGATTTAATTTGGTCTCATTCATAGATCTTGCTCTCTTTGTAGATGCTTCAAATATCTGGTACATGCCAAAAGAAGGTTTAGACAAAGATTCTCCCGCCGTATTTAATAAAGATCGCTTTATTAGTGAAATCGCCATCGGAACTGGCTTTGGTGTACGTCTTAATTTTAATTTCTTTTTAATTCGATTTGATTTTGGGCTTCAAACGAAAGACCCCAGTGCCCACCCGGGAGAACGCTGGCTTTGGGAGCCCAAAACAAAGTATAATGCCCGAATTGATGGTATTAATGAATTAGATCAACTTGATTTACAACACTATAAAGCAAAAACGATCTTTAATCTTGCTATCGGATATCCGTTTTAGAATTATAAATTATCATTTAATAATTTACGAGCACTGTTAAAATTCTATAATTCATTAAAAGTGTATTTTTAGCACAATCGATTAAACTATGAAGAAAGGATTACTTACTCTATTATTAATTTTTAGTGTTATAATAAATGGATATACATTTCAGTATAGTAAACCTGATCCATCAAAAATAGATGTCAAAATACCAGAAGTAGTTTTAAGTGATATTGAAATTAAAATTGAACTTAGTGGAGATTATATTGATTCTGGTGAGCTATTAATTCTCGGCTCCCCCCTAATTTATGTGAACAATGAGATGATAGATCTTGTGGTTGATGATGGTCTTTTTTATATACCATATTTAATTAAAGATTCCGATACTGAATTGCATATTAAAATTGACACATGGGAATTTAAGAAGGACGTTAACCCTATTCCATTATGGATGTCCATCATTCCTCCTCTTATTGCGATTCTATTAGCATTGGTTCTGCGCGAAGTCATTACTTCCTTATTTATTGGGATTTTTAGCGGAGCCTTGATCATGGGGCTTTATGGTGATGGCTTAAGCAGTATACTCCCCAGTTTTTTAAGTGTTGTGGATACTTATATCATTAAAGCTATCAGTGATTCCTCCCACATTTCTGTTATCCTATTTAGTATGACCATCGCTGCTGTGGTAAGTGTTATTTCACGTAATGGTGGAATGCGTGGTGTCGTTAACCGATTAGCGCCTTATGCACATGATTCACGGAGTGGTCAATTGGTTATTTGGTTGATGGGAATACTCATTTTCTTTGATGATTATGCCAATACACTCGTTGTGGGTAATACAATGCGACCTGTAGCTGATAGACTTAAAATCTCCAGAGAAAAACTTGCTTATATAGTGGACTCTACGGCTGCTCCCGTTGCTGCTATTGCTTTTATTACAACCTGGATAGGTGCTGAATTAGGATATATTGCTAGTGGTTTAGAAGAA
Source organism: Flavobacteriales bacterium (assembly GCA_030591505.1). Lineage (GTDB taxonomy): Bacteria > Bacteroidota > Bacteroidia > Flavobacteriales_D > JAHECK01 > JAHECK01. The sequence goes on from JAUVAY010000010.1 coordinate 15,271, forward strand.
ATCTCACAAATCAGCGAAACACCTTATTCAATTTTCTTAAACTCATTAGCTTATTCTTTTTACCCCATTCTTACACTGATCTTTATTTTGATGCTAATCTATAAGCAACGAGACTTTGGCTCAATGTATACTGTTGAAAAAAATGCACGTGAACATGGAGTTATACATGTTGCACTGGAAGATGCCCCTGATAATAGTCTGAGCGAATTTGATGTAAAAGAAGGTGTTAAACCCAAAGCTTATAATGCTATCGTTCCTATATTGGTTATCGTTTTAGGAGCAATTGCCGGTATGTTGTATACAGGTTATTCAGAAAATGTGTGGGCAGATACGGAGTTAGGTTTTTTCAGAAAACTCTCATCAACCATTGGCGCTGCTGATTCGTTTGTGGCGTTATTATGGTCTTCTGTATCTGGATTGTTTGTTGCGATCGGAATGAGTATGAGTCAACGTATCTTAAACTTAGAAGAATCGATCAACACCTCCCTTGAAGGTTATAAAACTATGTTACCAGCTATGTTCATTCTTATTCTTGCCTGGTCTTTAGCTTACGTAACTGAGGATTTGCATACAGCAAGTTATTTAAAGGGTTTGTGGAGTTCATCACTTTCTCCCGTTTTTATTCCTGCAGTTGTATTTATTCTTTCAGCCCTCGTTTCCTTTAGTACCGGTTCATCCTGGGGTACAATGGCAATTCTATACCCTTTAATGCTACCGGCAAGTTATCAGATAGCTATTGAAAGCGGTATGAGTCCAGACGATGCTCTGTTGATCTTCTATAACGTTGTTTCAGTAATTCTAGCTGGGAGTGTATTTGGAGATCACTGCTCCCCTATCTCTGATACAACCATCTTAAGTTCTTTAGCTTCCTCCTGTAATCATATTGACCATGTACGAACGCAATTACCTTATGCACTAACAGTTGGAATTGTTTCCATTCTCTTTGGATCTATACCATCTGCAATGGGTGTTTCATCTTGGATTCTATTCCCTGTTTCGATTGCTATCTTGTATGCGATAATCCATTTTGTTGGGAAACCAACAAGAGGAAATAGTTAACTGGATGTTGAATGTTTATCTCTAACAATAAACAATAAAAACGGTAGGATTATCAGACCGGTCAACAAAGCTAGAACTAAGGTTCCACTAACAAGTAAACCGATATAATAGGTTCCTAAAAAGCTAGAAAATAATAAAGAAATGAAGCCTCCAATAAGAATAAACGTTGTTAAAATTATCGCACGACCTGTAGACAAATAAGTATTTTTTAATGCATAGAGTGTGCTTTTATGTTCCTGCATCGCGAAGCGATATTTACTCATAAAATGAATCGTATCATCGACCGATATTCCAAATGCAATCGTGAAGATAACCGAGGTTGAGATCTTTAGGTCTATTCCCATAAACCCCATCAATCCAGCGATTCCAATTAAAGGAATGATATTTACCAATAATACGACTGATATCATTTTAAATGATCGGAAAATAAACCCAACAAGCACTGCTATTAATCCAAATGCCGCTAATAAACCTAATAAGAGATTACTTGATAACACAGCATTACTCCTATCGATAAGGTAGGCAGATCCTGTAAGTGTATAATCAAAATAGTCTTCAAGACCTTCTTCTTTCATATACAGTTCAAGTAAAGCATCTTTCTCAATAAAATACTCACTTCCATAATCCTCCACTCTTCCATTGACCCTTGCTACACCAGCTTTTCTATCGACAAACGCTTTCATTTCTTTTGCAAAACGCTTCTTTTTAAAAGACTTTGTAATACTTTTTAACTCCTTTTCAGAAGGTAATTTAAAATAGGCAACATCCCCATTGTGTAGGTCGAGGTTAACCTTCTTGATCATCATTGATGGAGAAAGTAAATATTCTACATTGTACTCTTCAATTAAGAATTTGTCAAGCTTATTAAATCGTTGTAAAATTTCATAAGAAAAAAGATCATCATCCCTATCTTTCAACTCTATCGACATCTCAAAAGGGCGCATCGCCACAAAATTGTCATTAAAGTAAGCGACTTCATTAAGCAATGGACTATCTGCTGGAATATCCTCCATCAATTTATTCTTTTGATCTATCTGGCTTAATCCAATGAAAGCTATAATTACAACAACTCCAGTATAAACCAATAATCGTTTACCATTACGGATAGTATATACAAAAGCATGACTCAATCGCATCTTCCAAAAATCGGATTGTACTACCTTCGAAAAGTAGCGTTCGGGACTTAAGGTTAGAAAAGACATAAAGGCAGTAAATGTTACAAAGAAGGTAACCATTACTCCTAAGGCTGAAACGAGTCCAAACTCCTGAATAATCGGCACTTTAACAAAGTACAAGGAAGCAAAACCAATCGCCGTTGTTAAAGATGTTAAAAGTGTAGCAATCCCAACATCATTCATTGTTTTTAAAATAGCTTTTCTCTTAGCCATGCCTTCTCTTTTGAGGAACAGAAATTTTGTATAGAGGTGTACTACATCAGAAATTCCTACAATGAAGATCAAGGTTGGCAATACCACCAGCATAATATCAAGAGGTTTATTGAAAATAGTCATAATACCTATCGTCCAAACAGCAGATACCGCCACCAATAAAAGGGGTATAAAGACCGACCAGAAATTTCGATAGGTCAAAAAGAGAAATATTACAACTAAAAAAGCTCCAATTGACGAGAATTTGAGTAATTCTTCGGTCATTAAATTAACATAAAATGATTGAGCAACCGCTCTTCCAGCCATATGATATTCCTGAAAATCATAATGACTTAATACTTCATTAACCGATACGACTAGGGAATCACAGCCCTTTTTACTTAATCGTTCTTTATGTTTAATAATTAAACTGATGTTCTTTCCATCTCTTGAAAAAAACACGGGTGTTAGCATAGGATCATTTAGTACTTTCTCTGCATCTCTTTGTAAGGAAGCATCATCCGAAATTCGTAATAGTTTTTTAGGTATAAGATTGCCACTCAGGGGTTCTCTGCTAATTCTTTTTAATGAAGTGCCACCGAGAACATCATTCACGTAATTCAGCTTTTTAAAATCAGCGATCAAGTGCTTGATCTCTTTCAAAAATGCCGTATCCATCACCCCTTCCTCTTCAACAATACCCAATACTAGAAAATCATTATCCGTTCCAAATCGATCCCGGAAATCTTCAAAGAAGTCTACTTCATTACTTGATGCCGGGAAGAACTTCTCAAATTCATAGTCTACACGAGCTTTTGAAGCAAAGTACCCGAAAATAATGGTGAGAATAAATATTGCAATCAAAGTAAATACTGCCCTTCTATCCGTCATGCTGCGAATGTAATAATTGAAGATAAATATTGCTTAATATTTAGCAAATAATTAATAATCGTACATTTATTGTAAGGTTTGAAAAACCAACTCAATTAAGCAATCATCTCACCTGAATATGAATAAAATGATAAAGAAAGCAAGTTACTTATCAAGTATACTATTTCTGCTAATTTCACTTTCTATTTCGGCACAAACACATATAGGTGTTTTTGCCGGATTAAACAGCAGTAAACTATCTGGGGATGCTCCAATAAATTCTTCATATAAAAGTTTGATCGGAGCAAATGTTGGTGCTTTAATTGATATCAGTATAAGCGATAATTTTATGTTGAGTGCACAACCATCCTATTCACAAGAAGGCACGAGTATTTCTTATATTTTACCTGGAACTGATGAAGAGATCGATAGCCTTAGCCTACGATTAAATTATTTTTCTATACCACTATTATTCAAAGCCTATACAGCTAATCAGCGCTTTTATGCTATTGGGGGACTTGAATTTGGGGTTTTGATGAATAGTTTTCAAAAAATAGATGATGTAAAAAGTGATATTCCTGTAGACATTAGTAGCTGGAATCTTGCCTTTCACTTTGGAGCTGGATTGAAAATTCCCTTAGGCATACCCAATTTGTTTATTGAGTTAAGATATACACAAGGATTAGAAAACCTTACTGATACCCCCGTTGAAGACAATATTATCCCAAGAGTCAAGACTTCAGGACTAAAGATAATAGCAGGTATTGAAATTCAACTTAAGAAAAACTCAAACTAATCGACCATGAAGAAGGTACTGTATATACTACTACTTAGCTTTTTACACTCCTCTATTCTCTTTGGTCAAAACGAAGATGTAATACCTATAAAAAAAGTTCCAAATCTAAATGGTCATGTTTTCCCTTCTTTCGGGCAATTTAAAAGTTCTTTCATAAATACAAATTTGGGTGTTGTAATTGGTGTCGGAAAAACATCAGAGCTTCAATTACCAGGACTCACTATTGGTGAGACTGAACTGTTCTCTTTTAAAGGGGAAATTTTATTTGCAGACGTAAATATTAACTACAAACAACGATTTACACCAAGACTTTCATTATACATTTCCTTACATGTTGCTGGCAGGATTGGTACGGATATATCGACTATGCTTGTAGATGGTGTAAATTCAATAAGTGGTGGTGAAATTGGATGGCTTATTAATATTATCAAAAAAGAAAAATTTAACTTATCAAGCTCCATTGATGTATCAAAATCCACTGGGAATTTCATCAATGTGTCAGAATATTTGGAGGAATTATTAAATAATAATCCGTATCCCAGCATCTACAAAAAAACACCTGCTATGGGGGTTGGTATTGGTCTTCAAGGAGCTTATGCCTTTTCTCCAACATTTGGAGCTCAATTTCATTCTGAATTCACCTATGGTGAATCATTTGTAAGGAACAAAACACGCACTTATTTTACAATGGGAATTGCTGGGGATTGTGATTTTAACCCAAAATATAATGTGCCCATTAATTTTGGATTTGGTTATAATATTTCATCCTCACCAGAGGTTGTTTTACACGATGGAGGAGTTTCTAATTTATTCTTTGGAAAAATAACTTATTCTGGTTCAACAGATTTTGAATTAGGTGCACAATTCTCCTATTACGACGTAGAAATCAAAAGCTCTGTGTCTAAACCATATGTGAGCAAAATTGTTCTCGTACTACAATTCTATTTCTAATTAAACAATATTATTTAGTTGCAAATCAGTTCGTTTAGATTAATAATTACTCAACGCTAAATGACTTTTCTTCAATAGCTATATTTCCATTTTCATCAATTGATTGAAGCAAAACAACATATTCTCCTTTTAATAAAGGAGCTTCAGTAGATATCGTATTTTGATTTGCTACAGTAGATAAATCAGCTATCCATAAAATAGTATTATCAAAGGAATTGTATTGATCAGTATCTTGAATTTTATTTCGGGGAAAATTATAAAAATCATAATTAATGTACTCAGCAGATTCTGGAAAATTCATTCCGGCAAAATCATTTTTCCGAGAAAATATATTGAGAATTCCACCATAGGTAATCCCTCCATGAATATAAGGTGTAATAATAACTTCAAAATTATTGATTCGCCTTGGGTCCAATGCTAAAATATGCTCTACATCATCAACTGGAATCCAATCTATCATTATTAACGGCTCATATAATTGTAACGAAGCTTGTGGTCCATATAAAACAATCTTTCTTTTGCCTTTCTCCACCTTAACTTTCACCCAACTGGGCAGGTCAGTAAAATACTGTGATAAACTATCCAAGGCAACATAGGAATCGAAATCAACACTTTTATAAGGGTCTCCATAAAAGGCTTGATAAGTTTGTAGGTTTTCATTAAGGCTATCCGTATTCTGATAAAGCCTTTTAAGTTGATAGGTATTTACCATTTTTAACAAGGCCTCTTTTTCTGAATCGTTTACAGTGAATTCTGGTACTTTTAAGTCAATTTTTCTTGAACAAAAATCCTGATCGATCAAAATTTCTACTTCTTCATTCTCAAGAGAAGCGGCGATGGCAAATAGTTCAATCCTACCGTATCTATGTGGTAATGCAATATTGAAATCCCCAACTGAATCGCTTAAAACAGCGATAAAATCTTTTTCATTTTCTAAGTGAATGTTAACTTTATGATAAGGTACTTTAGTTTGATCACTTACTCTAATTACTTTTCCACTTAGTGTGATACCTTTCGTTTCTGGATAGAATTTCAATTCAGTATAAGCTACAGTTCTTCCATTGCTTAATTGATTGTTAGAAGCTGAAGAAATAGCTGGAATAATACTCAAACTCGTTTTCGATAGCCCCAAGCGTGTTGAATCAAAGGGCATAAGAATTTGTTCTCCTGGGTTGTAACTTACTTTGTCTAATGATAAAGTAGCACTATCATCAATTTTATTTATGAGCTCGGCTGAACTGTCTATTAGAGAATCATTGACGAACATCAACTCATCAGTAAAAGGATTGATCACTTTTAATCGCACATAAGCATAATCGCTGACATCTCCATTCCGCATCCATTTACTATAGGCACGTAAGAAATAATAGCCGCTTAGAACATCAGGTGAAACACTTAGCTCACCTTCAAATTTATTTAATTTGGGCTTAAGTTTAGCCTGACTTATTTTTTGCCCATTAGGCAAAATTAATTCAACATATACTACTTCACTTAGCGTACTTTCATTTTGAGAGATTGATAGATTACCACTAAACTGTATTGACTCCCCACTAATGTATACAAAGCGATCCGTCAATAGAACAACTTGCTCACTAGGGTAATTGAGTTGTGCAAATGAAAAAACTGGTAGATACAAGCCCACAAGCAACAAAACAAATATTCGATATGTAAAACTCATATTTCTCATTAATAAGGCCAATAATCTGGTTTTTCTGTTACTCCGCCTAAAACAGGACAAAGAACACAATCATCTACCATTGTAGCGAATTGCCAGACTCCATTATCAGAATAAATAAATGCTGGGTACTCACTTACTGGTATTTCAATAAATCCAAACCTCAAGCCATTGATTATACAAACAGTTGGAAGATCTAATTCTAACTCATCAATAGGCCATATAAAGATTCTTTTCTTACTTACATTATTTGCCTGAAAAAAGCCTAACACCTCTTTTTCTGGTGTATTGACATTTGTTAAATTACCTTTTACAGCAAGAGGTTGAGAAGTATATAATCCCGCTTCTTGTGAAAGGTTTACTCTTAGTTTATCCCAATAATAATAAGCGTTTTCACTTAAGGCCATTTGCTCTATCATTAAGCTATAAAGTATCTTTAAGCGATAGGTGTTATTTCTAATATAATTTAATGGGTACTTGTCTAAGGCATTTTCTGATAAATTCCCTGTTGATAATGTATATATGTCATTTACAACAACCGTTTTCCAACAATACATATAAGAGTAATCAGCTGGAACTACCTGATGAAGTCCTGTTGCATCATAGTAAAACTCGCGGGGATACTCAGAATGATATTCCCATGTTTCCGTCAATTTCCATCGATAAAATTTGCTATCCATCTCATCCGCAGAAAAATCAGTATACATCTGAATTCCATTCAAGGTATATTCCGGATCATTCGTGGGTATATCCTCAATTTCAAAATATACATCTCCTACTTCATCTGGCCCCAATGGCATCTGATCAAAAGCTGATTCCAGAATTTCACCATTAGGGAGATGGACGTTTATTTTAAATGAGCGACCAGGAATTAACTCACTATTATTCATCCAAACTCTATACTCCCCATCTTCATATTGAGTTAATGGAAAATTCTGTCCCAAATCATCAATTATCATTAGTTCGCAATTATTTACGGGAACATATTCGGCTCTACTAACATCAGAAGCAATTGACACTTTTACATTTTGCCACCCTTCAATGGAGCTTACACTTCCTTCAATAACATACTTATTAATAGCTTCTGCATTAACATCAGGATTAAAGGGCTTTATACAACTCCCCAAAAGAATGAACACGAGTAAAAAGCTAATCCATTTGATATGATTCAGCTTAGCTTTTATAATTTGATATGTTATCCTTTTTAATATCATTAATATGGCCAATAGTCAGGTTTATTAGTCACTCCTCCTAATACAGGACAAAGAACACAATCATTGATCATTGTATTAAGGGTTGGTATGCTATTCACAGAATAAACATATGCTGGATACTCACTGGCTGGTATTTCAAGGTAACCAATATTTGGTCTCAATTCATTGATGACACATACAGTTTGTAAGTCTAATTCCAACTCATCAACAGGCCATACAAAAACTCTTTTCTTGCTTACATTGTTTGCCTGAAAAAACCCTAAAACCTCTTTTTCTGGCGTATTGACATTTGTCAAATTTCCTTTTATCGCTAGTGGCTGTGATGTATATAATTCTCCTTCCTGAGAAATGTTTAATCTTAATTTATCCCAATAATAATAGGCGTTTTCACTTAAGGCAATTTGTTCAATTAATAAGCTATAAAGTATTTTTAAACGATAAGTATTGTTCCCTATATAATTTAATGGATACCTATCTAATGCATTTTCTGATAAGTTATTTGTTGCGAGCGTATAAATGTCATTTACAATCATCGTTCTCCAACAATACATAAAAGAATAGTCAGGTGGAAAAACATGATGAAGCCCCGTTTCATCATAATAATACTCAATAGGATACTCAGAATGATATTCCCATGTTTCTGTCAATTTCCACCGATAAAATTTGCTATCCATTTCATCCGCAGAAAAATCTGTATACATCTGAATTCCATGCAAAGTATATTCTGGATCATTCGTTGGTATATCCTCCATTTCAAAATATACATCCCCTATTTCCTCAGGCCCAGATGGCATCTCATCAAATCTTGATTCCAGTATTTCACCATTAGGTAGAAGGACGCTTATTTTAAATGAGCGACCAGGAATTAATTCGTTATTATTCATCCAAACCCTATACTCCCCATCTTCATATTGAGTTAATGGAAAATCCTGTCCCAAATCATCAATTATCGTTAATTCGCAAATATTTACAGGAATATATTCGGCTCTACTAACATCAGAAGCTATAGATACGCTTACATTTTGCCATCCTTCAATGGAGCTTACACTTCCCTCAACAACGTACTTATTAATCGCTTCTGCATTAACATCAGGATTAAAGGGCTTTATGCAACTCCCTAAAAGAATCAATACGAATATGAAGCTAGCCCATTTATAGTGCATCATAATTCCCCAATTTAAATAGCCATGTAACCATAAATATCGGCACTCCAATTACGGAATACTGATATCCTTGAATCTTGCCATTAACTTCCTCAAAATATACATAGTATGCATTCTTTCTTGCGGTGAGGTTATACACACTAAAATTTAATGTGCTGTGCAAGAATTTTTCTTTTTTCAGGTTTCCTTCAATGGTTAAAGAGATATCCGTTCTAAAATAATCTGGAATTCTAAATTCATTTCTATTTGAATAATCCAAATGAAGAATCTCATCATAATAATAGAAAGAAGTAGGAAAAGATGCTGGTTTACCTGTCTGATAGGTGACTGTCGTGCTGAAAGATACTCTTTTAGTCAGGTGATACATTACTATAGCGTTCACCACATGAGGAATATCAAAATTAGAAGGGTATTGCTTACCATTATTTATTTTATCCCAATCATTCTCCCCATCTACAGTCACTAATGACCTGGAAAAAGTGTAGGCCAACCAAAGGTCCATCTTCATCCATGATTTTTTGATTAAAAACTCAGCTCCATAGCTTGTTAACTCACCTTGTAAAACAGTCGTTTCCACTAATGGAGTACTTAAAAAATCAGCACCATCTTTAAACTCTGTATAATCCTTGGCTTTTTTGTAAAACCCTTCAATGCTTATTTCCCAGTCTCCTCTTGGAATGGTTCTGAACATACCCAGAGAGAATTGATTTGCTCTACTTGGTACCAAATGATAATCTGCTAATTTCCATTGAGTATTGGGTGACAAAGAGATCGTATTATTAAGCATAAACATACTTTGATGCATCTGATTGAATGCAAATTTCAAACTACCGTTCTCATCTGTCTGATAATTAATTGCTAATCTGAATTCAGGAAAACTATACCATTTGATAGCTTCGCCTGAGTTAAAACTAATAGAATCATTTATTGTGCGTAGATCTATTGGTCCGTTATCATAGTAGGTATACACTTCTTGAGGTCCAAAAGCAGAGTACATCGATATCCTGAAGCCAGCGTTCAATGAAAGAAGTGGCGTTAATTCTAGATTATCAGAAACATAGATCGCTGCTTCTAAGCCTTGCTCCTTTCCAAGATCAAGCGGCATTTTATTAGAATTATCTCCATAAGGCAAGACCTCTCCTCTATTCAATTGATACCAGTTAGTATTCAATCCAAATTCCAATGTGTTTTTTCGACTAAATACTTTTTTGAAATCGGCCGAAAATTCATATTGTTCAATTTTAAAATTATGTTCATACTCAGCATTTTCAACCTGTTCATCAATGGTTTTAAACTGGTATTGCGATGCACTAACTGAAAAATCGCCTCGAAATGCAGGAGCAAAAACATGACCGAAGGAGGCTGATAATCCACTATTAGAGTACCAATAGCTATTGATATTAGAAAACTTGAAATAATCCTGACTGTGATAGCCAAAAACATTTATCTGAGTGTTTGGCAAATCGTAATCGAGAGAGGCTGTCAGGTCATAAAAAGAAGCCTCTGAGTTCTGAATATCATAATTCTGAATTTGTCGAAGTATCCAATCTGAATAAGAAGATCTGAAATTGACCAAGAATGAGGCGGTATCTTTTTTTATTGGTCCTTCAATGGTGATGTTAGCAGTTGCCGGACTAACACCTCCATGCGCTGTATAATTCTTTTTATTACCTGTACGTGCATTGATATTAAAAATGGATGAAAGTCTCCCTCCATACTTAGAAGGGATATAGCCTTTATACAGAGAGAAATCCTGAATCACATCGGCATTAAATGCAGGAAAAAAACCAAACAAATGGGAGGTATTGTAAACGGTAATTTTATTAAAGTAGAAAGCATTTTGATCAAATCCACCTCCACGAACATTCAGCCCTGCAGCTCCTTCACCAACACTAACAACTCCGGGCAACATCTCTGTGACTTTAATGATATCACTTTCCCCCATCATCGTTGGCAGTTCTTTGATAGCTTTTACGTTTAGTTTTTCAAGGCCGGGTTCCTTTTCACGAATATCCATTTGCTTATCTCCATAGATCTGAACTTCATCTATTTCATAATTTTCTCTTTCTAAAGCTATTTCAAAGCTCCCTTCAGACGCTACTTCGATCTGACAACTAAGCTCTTTTCTTCCAAGGCAATCAAATTTTGCAGAAAATGTACCTACGGGCAGACTTATCTGAATATTTCCATTTATATCAGATGCAGCACCTTTCTGTAATTCTATGATATATAAAGTGGCTCCTTCGATGGGTTCACCGGTAGAAACATCAACGACCTTTCCTTTTATATTAATTTGTCCACCTACATTTTTATAAGTGGTCTTTCCTATTTTAATCTTTACCCTATCCGCTTTTCTTCCTTTAATAAATCCCGAAGGTTCTGTAATAACTTGTTGTGATTCATTATAAACAGACTCTTGTAAAATGGAATAGTCAGGAAGTTGTTCAATTAATTCTTCATCTTTAATAATCACAAATTGATCTCCCCATTGTATAACACTAAGCTCATCATTGCTTATTGCTTGTTGGATAATACTAAGAACATTCAAATTTTCAGCATTGATCGTTACAAAAATGTCCTTTACCCATTCTTGTTTATACACAACTTTACAAGCGCATTCGTCCTCCAATTCACTAATAAAATCAGTAAACTCCATATTGGTGGCGGAAATGCTTATTAAACTTCTATCACTTATTTGTGCATTTAGGTTTGAAGCAAAAAACAGAAACAATATGTAAAGTCTTACCCTATTCATAATGTACTTAAATAATCAACGATCGTTTGCAAACCAGCATCATCTGCTTTTTGAATTTTCATACCACTACTTTTCAGCCATCTCTTAAGATCTGACTGACTATCTAGTGGGTACAGCTTTATTAATGCTTTATTATTCTTAATAACGAAGTAGTTATCTTCTTTATAAAGCCACGTCCTTTTTTTTAAATTAGAAAACTTACTTCGATTATTCTCAGAGCCCGTTCCTCCATTTAGGCTACGCGTATAATGGATGAGGATTTTATAATCCTTATTTTCAATAACTTGAAAGATTCGATAACCTTCATTCTGCCATGGAAGCACTTCAAAATACTTAGTCCCAAGATAAAAGTAATTTACATTGGCCAGTGGAAGCTCAATTATTTTTGTAGCATTGATGTCATCTTTAAATGATAATAACACCTTTTGCCCATATACATCATAATTTAGTTGCTGCGCTTTAAAAAGCTGATTTCGAAGTAGCAAATCACCTATAAAAAACCTCTCAGAAACAAAAAATTGAGTTCCGTCAACGTTCCCTCTGTATACTCCCGAAAACACCCTGCCATTATATAATTCAGGGTTCATATTATAAACTTCGCTTAATTCACTTTTTAAATCTTGTGCATTCAATGAATTCACAGATGGAAGCAAAAGTATAACAAGTATAATCGTTGTGCGAAAACTCATTCGTAAAATTACATTCAAGGGCCTTTTTTCTATAACCAAATGTAGCGAATAAAAGGGTTGTTTAATTACCGTTTATCATAATCAAATAATTATTATTTATCTTAAAATAATCACTGTTTTTTTTATAAATGTTTTGTAAAAAGCAATTCATACCTCACCTCATATCAATGTAGTTTTAAAATGAGTATAACTAAAAAACACTATTTTAGTCATTAAACTACCTTACTTATTTACCAATTGGCAATTTATTTACGACTGATTTAATTGGTCAACCAATAGATTGTTATTGTATGAAACAAACCATATTATGAAAAAACATGTTACTGTATTCCTATTTTTAATTTTAAATTCTTTTCTCCTTACATCTCAAGATCTTTCTTTATCATGGGTAAATACCTATAATGGTGGTCATTCACAAGGCGTGGCTGATGAAAATATTCTAGACTTAATTACAGACGCCAATGGTAATCTTATTATAGTTGGATTTTATACAGACACTATGGATCTGGATCCAGGTATTGATACGCTAACCTATATTTCTTATAATGAGGCAAGAGAGTTATTTATTATGAAAATGGATTCTTTGGGAAGTTTAATATGGGTTAAAACGGTTGTAGGCAATAGTGCTGAAACTGTTTATTCTTTGGACCTAGACTCTTCTGGTAATATTTATATGGCCGGTTATTATTGGGGTACAGTAGATTTTGACCCCGGTTCTGGAGTTGAAAGTAAAATAGCTGCAGGGAATTCAGGTGATAGTTTCATCCTTAAACTAGATGAAAATGGAATGTTCGTTTGGGTAAAGGTAAATGGTAGTTTAGGAAATGATGGTTGTACTGATTTATTTATCGATAATAATGAATACATCTATGCTTTAGGTAGCTATAAAGACTCTATTGATATGGACCCTGGTGATAACATAAGTATGCTTGTATCTCCAAATGTGTATAATAATTACCTTCTAAAACTTGATCTTGATGGAAATTATATTTGGGCGAAAAACATTACTGAAGGGGGATCTCCTCCTTTTGCGAAAATGTCTCATGATTCAAATGGAAATATCTATTTCGGTGGAAAAAGCTACGGAACGATAGATTTTGATTCAGATAGTAATGAAGAAATAGTTGTATCAGATAATTCTGACATTTGTGTTTTAAAAGTTGATTCGAGTGGGAACTTTTTATGGGTAAGGGTCATGGGAGGAAGTCACAGTGATCGATGTCGAGATATTGTTTGTGATAACAATGATAATGTTATAATCACTGGTGATTATAGAGGTAATTCTGATTTAGACCCAGGACCTGGTGTTCTTACTCTTCCCGGAATTCAAAACGGATATGAGGTCTTTGTGGCAAAACTTGATTCAACTGGTGATTTACTCTGGGCCAGCCCAATTTATGGCCCTAGTAGTGAATTCTGCTATTCAGTTGATGTAGATGAGAATAATAATGTTTATACAACAGGTGCATTTCATTCAACTACCGATTTTGATCCTAGTTCAGGAGTATATAATATAACCGCTTCTTATTTTGATTGGTTTATTTTAAAATTATCAGAATCTGGCCAACTAATTTGGGTTGAGACCTTTGGTGATGAAGAATATGAAAGTGGTGGGTACATACATGTTGATAATGATAATATATATGTAACAGGAGGATATGACGATCCTTTCACAATTTATAATAATGATAGCAGTTTTGCAGAAGTTCAGGGTATTGTTGATATCTTTTTAGCAAAATTCAAGCAATGTTCAGCAACTGATGTCGCACCAGTTCCCCTTATTTCAAACTTAGCGGAATTAACATTTAGTTGCAGTTTGGAAGAGCTTTCACCTCCTCAAGCTTTGAATAGTTGTGGTGATCCGATAATTGGAACTACGAATGCCGTTTTTCCTATATCAAGTATAGGTACAACGGTAATTGAATGGACCTACAGTAATTCTTTTGGTACAAGTATTATTCAGGAACAAAATATAATTATTCTTATTGATGATGTAGCTCCACTTCCTACTTTAACTAATTTAAGTGATATAATTGCCCAATGTTCTGTTGAAGAACTTACGTATCCCAGTGCTATAGATAATTGTTCTAGTGTGAGTGTTAGTCATGATGTTATGCTGCCAATTGTCTTGCAGGGATCAACTACCATTACCTGGACCTATACAGATGAAAGCGGAAATATCAGCTCTCAGACTCAAACCGTTACCATTGATGATACTGAGGCTCCTGTTCCTAATTTAAATGATTTAAATGATATCGTAAGTGAGTGTAGTTTAGATGAAACACCTGTAGCACCAACAGCTATAGATAATTGCTCAGGAGATATTATTAGCGGAACAACAGATGCCATATTCCCAATTACAACATTAGGAAGTACTAATATCACATGGACCTATATTGATGCTAATGGAAATGAAAGCACACAAATACAAGTTATTATTATTGAAGACTCCCAACTTCCGGTTCCCGAGCAAGAAATACTCATTGATCTTTTAAGTGAATGTTCAATTGAAATGCCTATTTCACCCACTGCCTTTGATAGTTGTTCCGGTCAAACAATTGTTGGTATAAGTGATGTTACCTTTCCAATTACCACTATTGGAATAACAACGATAATCTGGTCATTTGACGACGGAAATGGAAATATAGCAAGCCAAACACAAAATGCAACAATAAGCCCCATTGATAATTCTTATGAAACATCACAAAATGTAATAAGTGCTAACGCTGAAGGATATACCTACCAATGGATCGACTGCAATAATGGAAATCAGGCAATTGAAGGAGAAAACGATCAAAGCTATACAGCTAATACTAATGGAAGTTTTGCAGTGATAATTAGTAATGAGGATTGTTCTGTAAGTTCAGACTGTGTTGAAATTATTTTTAACTCCATAGATGAATTAGCATTATCAGGTCTCAGTATTTACCCTAATCCTGCATCAGATTTTATTTTTAT
Organism: Flavobacteriales bacterium; assembly: GCA_030591505.1. Lineage (GTDB taxonomy): Bacteria > Bacteroidota > Bacteroidia > Flavobacteriales_D > JAHECK01 > JAHECK01. The sequence goes on from JAUVAY010000010.1 coordinate 30,768, forward strand.
AGAAAGCAAAATAGATGGTATAATAGATCTTGAAATTCTTGATCTAAAAGGGAAAATAATTGATCAAATACAAATTCAAGGGAAGCAAAATGAAATTTCAATAAGCGAGCTTGCAACAGGAAACTATATCTTAAAGGCAACACATAATAATAGTGTGAAACATATCAAGTTTGTGAAGTTATAGAAAACTTAAAAATTTATTAATTGAAAATAGTGTTATAGTGGACTTGTGGTATTAATTTCTCGCTACCTTTGCACTTAACTTCAATTATCAGTCATTTATGTCTTTTCAATCTTTAGGTCTATCAGCTACATTGTTAAAAACACTGGAGGAGCAGAAATTCACTTCACCCTACCCTATTCAGTTAGCTGCTATCCCAACTATCTTAGAAAAGAAAGATGTATTGGGAATTGCTAAAACAGGATCAGGTAAAACTGCCTCCTACGTACTCCCTATTCTTACCAATTTGCAAGAATCATCTTCTTTCAAGAATAGAATGGTCAATGTATTGGTATTAGTCCCCACACGCGAATTAGCAGAACAAGTACGTGAGGTTTTTCATGTTTTCGCTGAAGGTCTTCCAAAAGGGATAAAGACCATGGCTGTTTACGGAGGAGTTTCGATCAACCCTCAAATGAAAGCCCTTTATGGGATCAATATATTGGTGGCTACTCCGGGTAGATTGTTAGATCTTGTAGCTTCAAAAGCGGTGCATCTTTCGGGAGTTGAAACGCTTGTATTGGACGAGGCAGATAAAATGCTTAACCTTGGTTTTAAGGAGGAGATGAAACAGATCTTTGAGTTATTGCCTCCAAAACGTCAAAATCTCCTTTTTTCGGCAACGCTAAGTGATGATGTTGAAAGCATGAAGGAAGTGCTTCTTCACGATCCAAAAATAGTAAAGATCACATCCCTTGTCGAAGAGCCCGAATTAATAAATGAGACAGGTTATTTTGTAAGTGACGAGCGTAAAGGCCCCCTGCTTCGCCATCTCATTAATAGTAAAGATATGCAGCAAGTTCTAGTATTTGCAGCATCCGGAAGCAAGGTGGATAAGATTACCGAAAAATTGAAGAAAAATGGCTTTGATGCGGCGGGGATACATGGTAAAAAAAGTCAGGGATCGAGATTAAATACATTAGAAAAATTCAAATCAGGACAACTTCAAGTACTTGTTGCTACTGACTTGCTTTCGAGAGGGATTGATATTGCCTTTTTACCCTACGTTATAAATTATGAGCTCCCTCGTTCCCCTAAAGATTATATTCATCGTATAGGAAGAACAGGTCGTGCTGAAGCTCCAGGAGAGGCAATTTCATTAATAACTCCAGATGAGCAACACCATTTTAGAGTCATTCAGAAGAAGAGAGGAAAATGGGTGACGATGATTGAAAGTGAGAGTTTAGATTTTTAATAGCTAGCTAAAATGACATTTAAAAAATTAACTGCATCATTACATAATGCCATAGAACTTAAAGGTTTCGAGGGCCCCTTACCATTTCAAAAAAAAATCATTTCAAAGATAAAAGGTGGAATAGATCTATATGGAATTGCATCAGAAGGTAGTGGAAAAACAACAGCTTTGATCATTAGTACGCTACAGAAACTAAAAAGCGAAGCCTTTGAAGATGCACCACGTGCTTTGATCTTAGTTAAAGATAAAGAAGCTGCATTAGATCTTGAGGAAGAGTTTAAACCCTTTATTCGAGGAACTGACGTGCGAATTCACGCCACCTATGCTAGACCTAAAATTCAGGATGAAATTGATGCTATCTATATTGGGGTTGATATTGTAATAGCCACACCAAAATGGATAAGCAAACTCTATTTCTTAAATGGTATCAATTTAAGTCAGCTGCAACTATTCATTATTGAAGATGCTGAATTTATTTCAAAAAGCGTAGTAAGTGCTGAGATCATCCGTATGACAGACAGTATTAAAAAATGTCAGTATATTATCTATACGAAGCAAATGGAGCCTAAATTGGAGAAATTTAGGGATTCGTTTATGGGGAAATCACAAGTGGTTAAATAAGCTTGGAAATTCTAATTTTTCCTTTCCTGCAACTTATTTTACTCCATTCATAAAATTAATTACAATAGCTAACTCTCTTGCTATAATCGTTTATTGCAATTACATTTATCCTCTACAATACAATAAAAATGAATAGACCTATGACCAAACTATTATTGCTTTCTTTTCTGAGTTTTACATTCGTATTAAATGCTCAGGAACAGACACTTAATTTATCTTCAGATATATGGCCTCCTTTTACCAATATAGAAGGTGAAAAGGCAATTGCTTTAGACATTGTCGAAACGGCGTTGAATAGAATAGATATCACAACAAATTATGTGATACAGGATTCTATTGAAATAATGGCTGGTATCAATGATGGTTTATTCGATGGAAGTGCCGCTTTATGGCTTTCTGATGAAAGGAAAAAAGACTTGATCTTTTCTGAACCATACTTACAAAACCAATTGATTTTGGTTGGAAGAAAAGGAAGCAATGTAGGTGTCACATCTGTTTTAGAACTTGGTAAAACTCGAATTGGCATCGTAGAAGGCTATGCTTATGGAAAGGCTGCTGCACCTAATGTAGAGTTTATCAGGGGAAAAAGTGACCAGAAAAATTTAGAAAGACTCCTTACAAAAAAAGTAGATTATATCGTTGTAGATGCCTTGTTGATCCAATATATGTTGAAATACCAAGTAAACGATGTAAGTGAATTTTTAGAAATAGGAACTCAGCCGATTAGAACAAAAACACTTCATTTTGCAATAAGTAAGAATATTGAGAATGTTGAACAGATCATGACTCAGTTCAATGAGGAAATTAAAAAGATGATCGAAGATGGGACTTACCACGATATCTTAGAACTTAATTGGATCCGGGTTGATGTGGATGGTGATGGTAAATATGAATTGGTTCTCGATGGAGAGCAGGCTGGAACGGCACCTCCTTCATCAAGTTATGATGTTTTTTACGACGCTGAAGGTGGAACTGATAACCGATACTATATCAATGGACAAGTATATGAAAGCTGGGAAGATGTACCGGATGATATAAAAGTACCAATGCCAGAGATGGAACCAACCTACAGAAATACCGGCGGTTTTATTTTTAATTTTTAATTGAAGGAATTATCCTCCTTCGCTACGTTTGTGCCTTCGCTAAAGTGCTTGTTGCACAACATCGCTGAACAGAGATTTTGACATCAAGAGACGTGTTCTAACGTCATTTGTTTTCGTGGCCTTACCACTAGATAATACCGAGTAGATACTTGTTGTTTG
>JAUVAY010000186.1 GCA_030591505.1 Flavobacteriales bacterium
CAAACAACAAGTATCTACTCGGTATTATCTAGTGGTAAGGCCACGAAAACAAATGACGTTAGAACACGTCTCTTGATGTCAAAATCTCTGTTCAGCGATGTTGTGCAACAAGCACTAAAGCTTCAGCGACATGCGAACGGAGGATAAAAAGAAAAAGGGAATTTTAATTTATATGAGAAAAATAATCTTTAGTATCGCACTGGTAATAACAACATTAAGTTCTTATTCTCAGAATTTAAGTGATTTGTCATTTGGTACAGACTCTACTTTTGAAGTGATGTCATGGAACCTTGAATGGTTTCCAACAAATGGGCAATCAACCATCGATAGTGTGGCTATAATTATTGAAGCCTTAGATATAGATGTTTTTGCTATTCAGGAAGTCAATAATGAAGTTCAATTTGCCCAGTTAATAAATAGTTTGGATGGATGGGAAGGTTATTATCAAGAGTCCGATTACCTCGAAGTGGGATATATTTATAAATCGGAGTCGATAGAACTGGATTCTATTTATGAGATCCTCACAGCCGACGAACATTTTCGCCCTTTACCAAGGAGTCCGCTTGCTATGGAGTTTTCCTTTATGAACCATGAAATGGTAATTATTAATGTCCATTTAAAATGTTGTGGAGATGGGACGCTTGACCTAAACGACGAATGGGATGAAGAAACACGAAGATATGATGCTTGTAATTTAATTGATAACTACATCGCCGAAAATTACGCTGATAAAAATGTCATCCTAGTGGGAGATATGAACGATCTTATTCAAGAAAGTGCTCCAAATAATGTTTTTGAAACTTTTATTACTGATAGTGCCAATTATTTGATCACGGATATGGATATAGCTAATGGGGGAAATGCTTACTGGTCCTACCCTACCTGGCCATCTCATATCGATCATATTTTTATTACAAGTGAACTTTTCGATGAGTTTGAAAATGGAACGATCGAGACCATCAGAATTGAAGATTATTTATCAGGTGGTTTTAATGAATATGAAAGCAATATATCTGATCATCGCCCTTTGGCTATTAAATTAGCGATGGAAGATCTGACGAGTGGAATAGAAAACATTGTATTAGATGAATCTTCCTTTAGCATTTATCCAAATCCTTCTAATGCCAATTTCACTTTCTCTATTGATCTAATAAAAAGTAAAGGGATAATTGAGATCTATTCAAGTGATGGAAAGCTTATTGAACAAGTACAGATCAATCAGGGACAAACAAATATTTCCTTTAACGCAAGTCAATTCCCTAATGGATTTTATTATGCTAAATTGATTGTAGCAGGTAGAGTTTCTGTTAAAAAAATGATGCTAGTGAAGTAGTGAAAAATAAAAAAGGGAGATAAATCCCCCTTTCATTTATTATCAATTCTATATTAACTTAAACCGCTATTTTCTTTTCTTCAGCACTATCGAAATTGGTGATCACTTCAAATGTTGGAACATCTATTAAATGTTGTTTAACGGGGCATTGATTTACTACCTTCTTTATAGCATTGTTATACTTGGCAGGAAAATTCTCCGGTAATTCAATATGAATATCAATTGCACTAATATGGTTAGTAAATTGATTGTAATCCATCTTTTGGGTAATGATAATATCATTATGGTCTAAACCTCTTTGTTGTGCAAACGCTTTAACAAAAACTGCACTACACATCCCTGCTGTAGCCAAAAAAACAACAAATGGAGAGTCATCCATTGTGATCTCTTTACCATTCATGTATGGAACGATCCTGTCGTTCATTCCAAATCTTATATCAATATTTAAACTCATGTCTTTCTAATTTTTGGCGAAGTTAACACGACTTTTTAGCTGTATTAGTAATTATTATTACATAACAAATACTGCAAGCGTGAGAATGTAAAAAAGACTTATTTAATTACTTTTATACTACTGAAAAAAAAGAATGGCAAAAAATTGGATTCCCCCTATTTCACCTTTGATCGGAAGCAGTGTCTCCAATTTTTTTCGGGCATTAAAGTCGAGAAAAGTTAATTCTGCTTACTATCTTAAAGTATTTCTGTCAGCAATCATCTCAGGAATCACAAGTCTATTTATGCCTTGGGAAAGAATCAGAGAGAAGAAAACTAAAACTCTCACCACTGCCCCAATATTCATTATTGGTCATTGGCGAAGTGGAACAACACACCTTCATAATTTACTTTGTCAGGATCCCAATGCTGGATATATTACAACTTATCAATCTTTATTTCCAAATAACCTACATAGCAAAATCCTTTTCAAAACAATCTTAAAAATGGTTATCCCAGGAAAGCGACCAAGCGATAACGTTAAGTTAGATGTAGATTTCCCGCAAGAAGATGAATTTGCATTGGAAAACATGTTTGCCCCATCCTTCTATAATTTCTTTTACTTTCCAGATCACTACAGTCAATTATTTGATGCAACAGTATTATTTAAAAATAAGGATGAGGAATATATCAAGCAATGGAAGAAAGCATACATGGAATTGATCACAAAAGGTGAGAATAATACAAATGCCATACATATGATATTGAAAAACCCTGTGAATACGGGTCGGGTCGATAGCATTCTGGAAATGTATACGGACGCACGGTTTATTCATATTTATCGAAACCCTGTTATCGTTTACCTCTCCACTAAAAAATTCTTTTTGTCTTTAATCCCTGAACTTCAACTTCAATTATCAAGTGAAGAGCAGATCATTGACCTGATATTCGACCTATACAGTAGATTAATGAATACTTATTTTGAAAAGAGATCCCAGATTCCTCCTTCTCAACTCATTGAATTGGACTTTGAATCTTTTGAAAATGATTCATTGAATCAGCTTAAGAATATATATTCCTCATTAAAAATTCCGAATTGGGAACAGAGCCTTCCATATTTCGAAAAGTATATTGACCATCTTAGCGATTATAAGAAGAACACCTATAAGATCTCACAAAAGGAATTAAACAGGATCACGTCAGAATGGGATTTTGCTTTTGAAAAATTAGACTATAAAATCCCTGATCATCTAGAAATTATTGAATGATAGAACTTTCATACATTGCAGTAATAATTACATAGTTATGAAATTAAAGATCAACTCCATTATCATTGCTTTACTGGTAATTACACTCGCTAGCTCATGCAAGAATAAATCTATTTGTCCAGATGCAGAGAAGGGTGTTTTTAAAGACCTATCGGGACTAGACGGATGTAGTTGGGTGATAGAATTAGAAGATGGAAATAAGCTTGAACCATTAAATTTAGCTGATTTTGATATTGACTTGGTAGAGGATAAAAAACTATGGGTGACCTATAAAGAGGAGTCCGCTGCAAGTATCTGCATGGCTGGTAAAACGGTGAATATTGAATGCATTACTGATAGAAATAGAGATTAGAATTAATTACGAATTACTTGTTTGATAAGAATTTAGCAGAACTTGCATATTTCTAACCACTTATAGTTATCCCTCTTCAGTTTAATTAACCACGGAGCCCACAAATAAATTAAACAAAGTACACTAGAAAAAACTTACTTCGAGGTAATTTTTCTTCATTTATTGAATGCTTTTCTTTACGATCTCTGAGCCTACTCGCTGTCCTTGTGGTTATTTTAATCAGTTTATACTAATAGGTATAAAATTGGATACTGGCTTCCCTCCCTATCAACAATTGTTCATAACCTCTTTTCATCAATTTACCATTCAAATCAATCAATCTTTGGAAATGTAAAAACACTTATCGTTCTTCGCATTCCATTTTCAAAAACTTGGATAATTACTTAAAAATAGAAGAAGCTTGAAAGCAAAGATCAGGGTAACATTCATTTTTCTACTAATAGCAGCACTTGCTGGCTTAACGTTACGTTTAATTCAATCGGGAGTTCCATTATATAACTATAAATATCTACTTCATACTCATTCACATATCGCCTTATTAGGATGGCTATACAATGCCTCATTATTAATCCTTCAATATTCCTTATATAAAGAATCAAAAGGTGTGTTGAATAAGGTCTTTTGGGTATCTCAACTCACTTTTATTGGAATGATGTTTTCCTTCCCGTTTGAGGGCTATGGTTTGTTTTCTATTACTTTTTCGACTCTTTATTTATTTTGCTCCTATTACCTCGTCTATCAACTATTCAAAAAGAGTAAAGGTTTATCCTATTATGCAGCTAAATTTACTCGTTGGGGAGGAATTTACTTAGTCCTTTCAAGCATTGGTCCATTTGCTTTAGGATTTATAATGGCGAAAGGACTGCAAGATACTTTCTGGTACAAACTATCTATTTATTGGTTTCTCCA
>JAUVAY010000024.1 GCA_030591505.1 Flavobacteriales bacterium
ATTGAAATAGCTGAAATAGTTGAAAAACTCACTATCCGTGATTGGAAAAAGAACCTAGATGTTCAACGTCGAATGGAGAACGAGATTGAAGATTTTTTAATCGACCATCGAAAGGCTTTGGGTATTGAAGTCACTTTTGATGAGATTGATGAAATATTGAATAAATGTCTAAAAGTAGCCATACATAACTACTGATGGAAAAAGTTCATTACGGTACGCAAAGCATCACATTTAGTATTAAAAGGACTAAGAGAAAGACCCTTGGAATAGAAGTGCATCCAGATCTTAGTGTATGGGCTATTTCTCCATTAAATACTTCTTTAGAGGAAATTAAAAATAGAATACTTAAAAGAGGGTCTTGGATATTTAAACAACAAAATTATTTTGATCAGTTTCTGCCACGAACTCCTCATCGAGAATATGTTTCTGGAGAAACCCATTTATACCTTGGTAGAAGATACGTTTTACGGGTTAAGGAAAGCACTGAGGAATCAGTAAAATTAAAATTAGGTCAATTAATAGTAAGAAGCACAAGGATAACTTCCAATCAAATTAAGCAACTACTTGCAGGATGGTACTACTTGCATGCAAAAAGAGTATTTCAAGAAGCGTTTGAAAATGCATTAAAGAAATTCAAAAAATACAATTTAACTATTTCCTCCTTCGAGATCCGACGAATGAAAAATAGATGGGGTAGCTGTACACCAAAGGGGAAGATTATTATTAATCCTGAAATTATTAAGACAAACAAACGATGTATAGAATATGTGATGATTCACGAGCTGTGTCATTTGATTATTTCAAATCATAACAAAGAATTTTATGCGCTTCAGGATGAAATATTGCCAAATAATGAAAAGATTAAAGAGCAACTAGAGAGAATAATGGTATAAAAGTAAAAAGCATGATAAAGAATGAAAAATATGAAGAAACGGAGTTGAAGTCCTTTGAATTAGTTGATAGATTTTTAGTTTCATTACGGAACAATAAACATGGCCGTACGTTTCATGATGATAGAGAGTTAATGTTTACACCACCTGGACAAATAGCTAAAAAAATTATTGTAGATAATGAATTAATAATATTTAGAAAACCTGAAGCGGGTCTAAATTCAGTTGTTGACATAAGTCAAGAAGGTTTAAAAGTAATTAAGAATGGAAAAATTCAAATTTACTTAGAAAAGATTGAGGAAAACGAAAAACAAAGAGAAGAAACTGAGCAATTAGAGCTTGAAATATCCCGTAATATCGTAAAGGACTATCCGGCTACAAAAAAGAAAGCTAATGTCGCTTTTATCATTGCTATTGTGGCAATATTATTTCAGGTTTTACAATATTTTATAAAGTAAAGAAATAGTTTTTACTTCAAAAGCGGAGCCAACACTTCCTTTTTACCATCAATACTGTCTTCATCATATTCTAATCCAAGTATTGTAGCAACCAGTGGATAAACATGGATATTTTCAAAAACAGGGAAGTCAGGTTGATCATTAAATGCCGGACCGCTGGCATAAAAAATTGCTTGCATATTTTCACAATCTTCAGGAACGTATCCATGAGTACTCGTACCGCTCTTTAAACTATCCAAAGAACTTATATAAAAGCCTGGTTTTGGCATGATGACCAAATCTCCGATACGCTGAAAATCGGTATAATGAAAATGTTCTGGTAAGGAGTCTTTCCAATAAGTATCAATTCTATTATCGCTGATCAATTGCTTATAGCTTTTACTAAGAAAACTACTGTCACTACTATAGATCATGGTAGGCATATTATTCGTTATAATAGCATTTTCAAGTCCTTCTTTATCAAGGTAATTATCAATATTAATAAGGTCAAATCGATTTACCTCTTTCATTCCATGGTCTGATACCACTATTAAATTGATAGCTAATCCAGTTTCGTCTAGTTTTAATCGCAGATCACCAATAATGGAATCAATAAAGTGAACCGTTTTTTCCATTTCGCTTGACTCTGGGCCAAAATTATGTCCTACATCATCTGTATCTGAAAAATAGAGAGTGATTAGATGAGGTCTTTTTTCTTTAGGTAATAAAAGCCAATTTATAACGGTATTAACCCTGTCTTGATGATTTATATCATCATCATAATTAAAATAATAAGAGGGGTGTTGTCCATTGACCGGAGCTTCTGAGCCAATCCAAAACATACTGGCACTAAGCATATTTTGTGAGTGCGCTAAATTCCACAAGGGTGTTCCATTGTACCATACAGCATTATTTACTTCATCCCTATAACCTGGAGAGTATGTTCTTTTTAGTTCACGATCGTAAAATTTATTGCTTACTAAACCATTATTTCCAGGGTATCGTCCTGTCACTATAGTATAATGATTTGGAAAAGTTTTAGAAGGAAATGAAGGTGTCATTGCTTCAGCATTCACTTCAAATTTATCCAGGTTTTCTGTAGAGTAAAGATCGCAATAGTCATACCTAAAACCATCGATCGAAACCAACACTACATAGGGTTTACCTTCAGATTCTTTGGAATTATTTAATGGATTGCTTATTTCTTTGGCTATAGTCTCAGCACTGACGGGTAATTTTTCAGAATTATTAATACTACAGGAGAAGAAAAGAAATACTAAGGGGATAAATTTAAAGAAAGACATAAAGTAATTGATAAATGAAGGGCAAAAGTAGGGATCAGATCTCGTTTCTTAGCTGAATCAAAAAATCTTTAATATGATTTAGCGATTTGATAGCTTCGAGATTTGCTCGGGTATCTTCTTCGCTATTTTTCAGCTTTTCCTTAGCACCAAGAAGGGTATGACCCTGGTCTTTTACTAAATGAAATATCAGATGAAAGTTGTCGATGTCCTTTTGAGTAAACATCCGATTACCTCGCTTATTCTTTTTTGGTTTGATCAGCTCAAACTCGGTTTCCCAAAATCGAATGAGCGAAGTGTTGACAGAAAACATTCCGGCAACCTCGCTAATACTGTAATACAGCTTTTCTATTTTCTTTTCTCGGTAAGGCATTGTATCTTTTGAAGGCGATTAAAAGTAGTCGAAAGCTACGTAATTAGCAAACAAAACGGTTAATCGAAGGATTGATTAGCAGAAGAGGAGATCTCAATCATTCTATCATACTCTTCAGGACTAAGGTCATTGAAATAGAAATTGATAGGATTGATCTTTTTACCGTCTTTTATCACTTCATAATGTAAATGAGGTGCTGTACTGGTACCTGTGCTTCCAACAAAACCAATAATATCGCCTCTTTTAACTACCTGTCCTCGGCGTACGTTAAATTTACTCATATGACCATATAAGGTTTGGTAGCCAAATCCATGATCTATCACAACATGCATTCCATAACCACGTCTGGATTTCTTGACTTTTATGATCTTTCCATCACCGGTGGCATATATTTCTGTACCAGTTGGAGAGGTGAAATCCATTCCTGTGTGCAATTTCCTGGTTTTATAAACAGGGTGAATACGATACCCGTATCCTGAAGCCATCCGTTTTAAGTTCTTATTCGGAATGGGTTGTATCGCCGGAATAGCAGCAAGCATTTTCTCTTTATTGGTGGCTAACTCGATTACTTCATCATAAGACTTTGATTGAACATATAGTTCTTTCGCAATCTGATCGAGTCGTTTACTTGTATTTATTACAACATTTTCATTTGCATATCCCTCAAGATGACTGTATCTGTTAACTCCACCAACACCTGCATTTCTAATCGATGCAGCGATGGGTTCTGCTTCAAATATTACCCGATAAATATTATCATCTCTTTCTTCGATGTCCCAAAGAACTTTTTCTACTTGAGTAAGTTCTTTGTTAAGACGTTTATAATTCTCCTTTAAAAATTCATTTTCCCTCTCCAACATGAGTTCTTTTGGTGAGGAAAAAATATTATAAGAAACAACAACAACCCCCAAAGACACTAGGATAAATACAAAAACATAGGCAAGTCCTTTTCGAACTTTTTCCCATGGAGATAGCTTAATCTTTTCGTAAGTTAAGGTGTGGGGATTATACTTATATTTTGTTTTTGCCATATACTATAAAAACAAGGTGCAAGATAACGCTAATTATTCTACTTTTGCAATCGTAAAAGCTAATGGTAAAGCCTGTTATTCACAACTTTTACCATTAAACTTTATATAAAAAGTAGTTAGATAAGATTAGTAAATTATTTTATGCCCACAAATCAATCCTCAAAAAGTATTCGACAAGCCTTTTTTGATTTCTTTGAATCAAAAAAGCATACGCTTGTTGCCTCTGCTCCGATCGTGATTAAGAACGACCCAACATTGATGTTTACGAATGCAGGGATGAATCAATTTAAAGATGTTTTTCTTGGAAATACCAAGAGTAAAAACCCAAGAATTGCTGATACGCAAAAGTGCTTGCGCGTTTCAGGGAAACATAATGATCTTGAAGAAGTGGGGGTTGATACCTATCATCATACTATGTTTGAGATGTTGGGAAACTGGTCTTTTGGTGACTACTATAAGAAAGAAGCGATTGAATGGGCATGGGAGCTATTGATAGATGTATATAGTATTCCGAAGGATAATCTTTATGTAACCTACTTTGAAGGAGATAAAGAAGATGGACTTCCTTTAGACGATGAAGCAAAGGGCTTATGGGAAAAGTTACTCCCGGCCAGTCAAATATTACCCGGAGACAAGAAGGATAATTTTTGGGAGATGGGAGAAACAGGTCCTTGTGGTCCTTGTTCTGAAATTCACATCGATATACGATCGGAGAAAGAAAAAAAGAAAGTATCAGGCGCAGAACTAGTAAATAAAGACCATCCAGAAGTGATCGAGATCTGGAACCTGGTTTTTATGGAATTAAATAGGAAGGCGAATAGAAGTTTGGAGCCATTACCCAATAAGCACATTGATACGGGAATGGGATTCGAGCGTTTAGTTATGGTGATACAGGGAAAACAATCCAATTACGATACGGATGTTTTTATGCCTCTTATCAAGCAGCTAGAAGAAATTTCTGGACTTAAATACGAAAGATCTGACGAGAAGAAAGATGTTGCATTTAGAGTTATTGCCGATCATATTCGGGCAATTACATTTGCGATTGCTGATGGACAGATACCTTCAAACATAGGTGCTGGTTATGTGATCAGAAGGATCTTACGACGTGCAATTCGCTTTGCATATCAATTTCTAAATGTAAGAGAGCCCTTTTTATATAAACTGGTGGATACATTAGTGGTTCAATTTGGTGATGTATTCGAAAACCTTAATGGTCAGGCTGGTTTAGTAAAAAATGTACTACTTGAGGAGGAGGAAGGATTCCTACGAACCTTGGCAAAGGGGATTAATCGAATTCTGGATTATATAGATACTGACCCCAAAGAAATTGAAGGGAAATTTGCCTTTGAACTGTATGACACATATGGTTTTCCTATTGATCTAACCGCTCTTATAGGAAGAGAATTTGAGCTTCCGATCGACACAGCTGGTTTTGAAAAACACTTGAAGATTCAAAAAGAAAGATCGAGAGGTGCTTCCGTTATTTCCGCTGGAGATTGGATAAATGTTAAAGAAGATGATGTTGAGGAGTTTATCGGATATGATTATACTGATGGAAGGGTTAGAATTACCCGCTACCGAGAAGTAAAAGAAAAGAAAGGTAAACGTTATCATTTGGTATTTAATTTCACTCCTTTTTATCCCGAAGGTGGTGGACAAGTTGGGGATAGAGGGTTATTGATCTACGAAGATGAGAGGGTTAATATTCTGGATACAAAAAAGGAAAATGGTGTTATTATTCATATTTCCGATCATTTACCTAAAAATTTATTAGCGACTTATAAAGCATTGGTAGATACCAAAGCCCGAGAAGCAACCGAATGTAATCACTCTGCAACTCATTTACTTCACAAAGCATTGCGAGATGTTCTGGGAACGCATGTTGAGCAAAAAGGGTCACTTGTAGCATCTACACACTTGAGATTTGATTTTTCACACTTTTCTAAGCTTTCTAATGAGGAAATTACCCTTATTGATAAGAAAGTAAATGATAGGATCCGTAAGAATATAGAGTTAGAAGAACATAGAAGTGTACCGATGCGTAAAGCACAAGATATGGGGGCAATGGCCTTGTTCGGTGAAAAGTATGGTGAGATCGTTAGGGTAATAAAATTTGACGAGAGTGTGGAACTTTGTGGAGGGACACATGTAAAGAATACTGCCAGTATAGGTAGGTTTAAAATCGTTTCTGAAGGGGCTATTGCAGCAGGAGTAAGACGAATTGAAGCCATAACTTCCTATCGTGCCGATGAACTAATTGATCGTGCCTTACTTGAATATGAGAGTGTAAGAACAATGCTAAAAGTTAAAAACGAAATCACACCTGTAGTAGATAATTTACTTAGTGAGAACCATCGTTTAAGAAAAGAGGTAGAGCATTTGAATAAATATAGAATTCAAGCTGTAAAAGAAGAGTTGATAGGGAAGATTGAACAAAAAGAAGGAGTGAATGTATTATCGGCTATATGTGATCTTGATTCTTCCAGTATTAAAGACATGGTTTTTCAATTGAAAGATCAATACAAAGATTTATTTATTGCAATTGGAACAAGGCTGGATAAAAAACCAGGTATAACCATCGCTGTTGGCGCTGATCTTTTGTCAAATTCTGAAATAAATGCAGGAAAGATAATCCGAGATGCGGCTAAATTGATTCAAGGTGGAGGAGGGGGACAACCTTTCTTTGCACAAGCTGGAGGGAAAAATGTAGATGGAGTAGAGGAAGCGTTAGAAAAAGCAGTCTCTATTGCGCTGGAATCTAAGTGATTAATTAGTAATGGTTTTTTGAATCCGTTCAATCTCAGTTTTCATATTATCAAGTACATCTGGGCTAACTCCATTTTCTGGAATTACTCCTTTGCATTCGCTAAAGAAATTGATGATTTTTGTGAAGTCAGAATGAGCATTATTACTTGGTAAAAAAGGATCACTGATTCGAATTTTCCTGTTTCCGTAATCAAAGCCCATCAAAATAATGGGAACCTTAGCCTTTCGGGAAATGTGATAAAAACCCGTTTTTATTTTTTTTACCTTCTTACGTGTTCCTTCAGGGGCAATAGCGATTGAAAAAACTTCTTTTGAGTTGAAAATATCTACAACGGCTTCTACTAAGCGATTAAATTTACTTCGGTCAACAGGGTAACCACCGAGCCATCTGAAAATAAAACCAAAAGGAGGTTTAAAAAGTTGACTTTTAGCTAAGTAATACGATTTAAATTGAAGAATACTTCTTACAGCCAGCCCAATAAAGAAATCCAAATTTGCGGTATGTGGAGCAACAACAATAATGTACTTCGGAAGATCTTTAGGGATTTCCCCTTCAAATTTGAAGGAAAGTGACTTGAACCAAAGTTTATAAATAATACGCATATACGTTTGCGAATATAGTAAAGCTTAGTCCGATTAAAAATAAGTTTGTTTGGGGAAGGTAAAGTGAACGATTATTAGTTTAACCTTCTATATTAAGCGTTGGTAAGGTTACATAAGGAATTACATTTCCATCCTTAATTATAGCCTGAACTAAATTAGGATTCGTATAACTTGCCTCAATAGTTAATTCTGGTAAAGTAATAACAGGTACTACTTCACCATTGATTAAGATGGCCTCAGTTAAAATTGCTCCTGATTGAGATGGTGATTCTATTCTTAGGTCACTAGTTGTGAGCAATAGTTTTTCATTGTCTTGTGCGAAATCGATTCGGCCTGCAAAAAAGCTAGTGCTTAGTAAGATCACAAGTGCGCTTAAATTAATAATTGTTGTTTTCATGGTGTGCTGTTTTTAGTGTCTTTATTATTATAGACTCCTAAAAGCATCGAAATGTTGCAAAACATAACTGTTTTTAGTTCCAGTGGTAATTGGTTTGTATGTGTGGTTAAATAATGCAATTCTTTTGCTTTTTAATTTGAAGTGATGGTTAATTCTGGAAGATCAACTACTGCCATTACTTCACCATTTATAACTTTTGCTTTCACCATATTTTCAGACGTATAGTTTGCTTCAATAGTTAATTCAGGAAGAGTCACTACAGGAATTACTTCACCATTTACAATTTTTGCTTCTGTCATTATATAAGATGATGTTGAAAGTTCAGCTAGTTCAGTTATTGTTTCCCCTGGGAAATTTAGGCGATTGTTATTTTCATTTGTGTTTACACTAATAAAACTTGTTGAGATAATCAGTGCGAGTGCTGTGATGTTAAAAAGTGTTGATTTCATGATTGTGTGTTTTAGTTTATCTTTTAATTATAGACCAAAAATAAGAGGGTTTATCCAATTATTATAGTACTATGTGATAAAAGGTACTATATGTGACCAAAAGGGATAAAAATGATTTTAATTGGTAAATAGGATGATTAACGGTAAATAATAAGTATAAACTGTGTAATCAAGAGAATAGCTAACGCTTGGTCACCGTATGGGTGATGCAAATGGCATTTATTTTACAATAGCAGATAAGAGTAGTAATAAGTGATTGAAGGAGGAAAGGCTAGAGTTGAATAAAAAACAATGATGAATGGGGAGTGTGAAGTTTTTGCTTACAGAAGACAAGAAAATTATCTAGAATGACCTTATAAAGAAGCTCGAAGAGTTTAAGCTTACAGTTTTTATATGAAGAATTGATTCTTTCCTATTAGGATTAGTGAAAGGTTTTGATGGCAATACATGTACATCATCGCAGAATACAAATTGTTCTGCTGATATAATCGTGTGATCACTGCAGTGGTCGATTCTTAATTTATATGTGCTAGTGTTAAGCATTTATTATTTGTTGTATAAGATGTGCAAAAAGTATTGAGTGGAATCACTCAATACTAATTTGCAGTGATTGTCAATTCAGGAAGATCTACAACAGCCATAATTTCACCATCAACTATTTTAGCTTTTACTAACTGATCATTTTCATAATTAGCTTCGATGGTTAATTCAGGAAGATTTACTATTGGAATAACTTCTCCATTAACGATTTTTGCTTCTGTCATGATAAAAGAAGTATTGTCATTAGTAGTAATTTCAGTTAATGTTTCTCCGGGTAATTCTAGTCTGTTGTTTTCTAGTGTGTTTCGTCCGGCGATAAAACTGGTAGTGATCATCAGTGCAAGTGCGGTAATGTTAAAAATGTTAGTTCTCATGATATGTGTTTTAATTGGTTTCTAATTATAGACCAAATATAAGAGGGTAATATCGAATAATATAGTACTATGTGATAAAAGGTACTATATGTGACCAAAAGGGATAAAAATGATTTTAACTGGTAATGACCTTGTTGAATGGTAATATAGGTGTATGAGGTGAAAAATCAAGCAGATAGCTAACTGTATGTCCCTTGATATAGATACGAATGGAGCGGATTTGTATCTAAGAGTACGCTTCCCTATAGTCTGTAAACACTATACTCTTAGACTATAATTGATAAAAAAATCAATAATTTATATTGCTGAATTTTAATCTCAATTAAATAATTTTGAACTATTCAAAAATCACCTTAAGAGATTATTTCCAATCACCCTGCGAAACAGGAAATGCGCGATCAATCTTCTTAACCAAGCCTTGTAATACTTTTCCAGGCCCTACTTCTATCAATTCACTCATTCCATCCGCTAACATCTGCTGCATGGTCTGCGTCCATTTTACGGGAGAGGTTAATTGAGCAACTAAGTTACGTTTGATATCTTCAGGATTGGAGACTGCATTGGCGGTCACATTCTGATATACGGGACAGATCGGTTGCGAAAACTGAGTTGAATTAATCGCTTCCTCTAGTTCTTTACGTGCAGGTTCCATCAAAGGTGAATGAAATGCACCCCCCACAGGAAGTACCAAAGCCCTTCGGGCACCTGCTTCTTTTAATTGTTCAACAGCTTCATTAATAGAATCTATGCTTCCAGAAATAACTAATTGTCCGGGAGAGTTATAATTTGCGGCAACAACAATCCCATCAATAGCTTTACAACAATCTTCCACAACTTTATCATCTAACCCTAAGATGGCAGCCATAGTAGAGGGAGTATGCTCACAGGCTTTTTGCATAGCCATCGCTCTTTTATAAACAAGCGTCAGGGCATCTTTAAAAGAAAGTGTTTTATTAGCAACGAGTGCTGAAAACTCACCTAAAGAGTGTCCTGCAACCATATCAGGCTGAAAACTGGCCCCCATTAATTCAGCCGTAATAACAGAATGTAAGAATATAGCAGGTTGTGTTATTCTCGTTTGTTTTAGTTCCTCATCAGTCCCTTCAAACATGGTTTTACTAATTTTAAAACCTAGAATTTGATCAGCTTCTTCAAATAGTTCACGAGCGCGAGCCGATTCATCATATAGATCTTTACCCATTCCACTATATTGAGATCCTTGTCCTGGAAAAACGTATGCTTTCATGTTATTGTTCTTTATTAATAGCGATGCAAATTTATTATTTTCAACTTATACGCTTCTAAAAATATTAATTTTCTATGCGCTCATGTATTTTAACTGAGAGGCATATAAAAAGATAAACATTGCTGTAAAAAAGAATTGTATCGAAACATACAGCTGACCAATAGTATTATTGAAGTAATAAATAAAAGGTATGATCACCATGACCAGGTTACTGATCACATAAATAAGAAAACCTTTTCTCTTTAAACTATACATAAAATAAACACCCAGCAACGAAGCTAATGTCAATAAGAGAGTGGAAGATTGGATAATAAGACTGTACTCCTGCTCAGCTATCCAAAAATCGATTACTCCATCAATCATTTTTTGTATAAAGGATGGTACTTCACCATTCGAATCGATAGAAAAATTAAAAGCTGTTTCGGAACTGTCGACCTCATCGCTGAAAAATAATTTTTTCACGGCATTGCGTATCGATATGATCCCGCCAAGAAAACTCAACATAGTAAGCATTAATAAAAATCGTGGGCGCTCTATCCGATCCAGTCTATCCATCTTTTGTTAGCTTTTTATAACGTATTCGCTTAGGACCTGTATCACCCAGTCGTTTTTTCTTATTCTCTTCGTATTCTGAATAGGAACCTTCAAAATAATATACACTTGAATTCCCTTCAAATGCCAAAATATGTGTGCAAATACGATCTAAGAACCATCTATCGTGAGATATGACTACCGCACAACCAGCAAAATCTAAAATCCCCTCTTCCAATGCCCTAAGTGTATTTACATCAATATCATTAGTAGGCTCATCCAATAGCAGAACATTCGCTTCTGTTTGAAGAGTCAGGGCCAAGTGCAATCTGTTTCTTTCTCCTCCCGAAAGCACTCCTACTTTTTTATTTTGATCAGGCCCGTTAAAATTAAACTTGCTTACATAAGCACGAGAATTTATGGATTGACCACCAATGTCGATCATTTCATTTCCTCCTGTGATTACTTCCCAAACACTGCTATCAGGATCGATCTTCGCATGCGTTTGATCTACATACCCGATCTTTACCGTTTCTCCAATAGTAAACTCTCCCTGATCAGCCTTCTCTTCATTCATTATCATTTTAAACAGCGTGGTTTTACCTGCCCCGTTTGGACCAATAATACCTACAATACCTGCTGGCGGTAATTTAAAGTTAAGATCCTCAAAGAGGTATTTATCGCCAAAAGCTTTGTTTACATGTGCTGCTTCGATCACCTCATTTCCTAATCGTGGTCCATTTGGAATGGGAATTTCCAAATTAGCAATCTTCTCTTTGCTTTCTTCTTTTAATAGGTTCTCATAATTAGTCAACCTCGATTTTGCTTTTGCATGGCGTCCTTTAGGATTCAAGCGAACCCAGTCTAATTCTTGCTGAAGTGTTTTTCTTCGTTTGCTTTCTTGCTTTTCTTCTTGGGCCATTCTTTTGGTCTTTTGATCTAACCATGAAGAATAGTTTCCTTTCCACGGAATTCCCTCACCTCGGTCTAATTCCAGGATCCAACCGGCAACATTGTCGAGAAAATATCGATCGTGCGTTACAGCAATAACCGTCCCTTTATATAATGATAAATGGTCTTCCAACCATTCTACTGATTCAGCATCCAAATGGTTGGTTGGCTCATCAAGTAAAAGTATGTCGGGTTGCTTAAGCAATAATCTACACAAAGCAACTCTTCTTCTTTCTCCTCCAGATAGGTTTGCTATTTTTTCGTCTCCTTCTGGTGTACGCAATGCATCCATCGCTCTTTCCAATTTAGTATCGATCTCCCAGGCATCAAGGCTATCGATCTTATCCTGAATCACCCCTTGTTTGCTGATGACCTTATCTAATTTATCAGGATCGGAATAAACTTCAGGATCTTCCAGCTGTTTATTAAGGCTCTCGTATTCAGCGAGTACATCCATTGTTTCCTGAACTCCTTCTGATACAATTTCTTTTACTGTTTTTGTCTCATCTAATTCAGGCTCTTGAGGTAAGTATCCGATGCTATAGCCCGGAGACATGACAACATCACCTTGAAATGACTCATCCAATCCAGCAATGATCTTCATTATAGTCGATTTCCCCGACCCGTTTAAACCAATAATCCCAATTTTTGCTCCATAAAAAAAGGAGAGGTTTATATTTTTAATGATCTGCTTTCCCTGAGGGGTAAGCTTGGTCACTCTTATCATCGAAAAGATGATCTTTTTGTCATCAGCCATTGTCCTTATATTTTTTGCGAATATCGATAAATATTTAACTATGGTAAAGAGAAATTCTAAGCTTGATCTTAGAAATCTATTTTCAGGAAGCTTTGTTCGGAAAATTTATAAACTATAGCTGATTTAATTAGCCGATAATTCCATCTGACCAATTTCACTAATAAATTCAATCTCTACCCTTCTGTCGTTTGCATTTTCTGAGGCAGAGCTAATATCTCCTAAATAATTTGTCAGCATTCTTTTTTTAGGAATTCCCTTTATATATAAGTAATTACGTACTTCCTTCGCCCTTTCTTTTGAGAGATAGGCATTATAATCAGGATCACCAGATTTATCAGCGAAGCCCGTTATCATAATTTTAAAAGTTGGGTTTTTTAAAAGTGTGCTCAATATAGTATTGAGCTCTAATTTGTATTTCTCACTAAGATCTTTCGAATTTTTATTGAAATAGATTACCAAAACTTCATCTAAAGTATTTTCATAAACATGTAGATTTTTTGGTTTTTTATTATCAGCATAGATATAATTTTTCAATTCATCTATTTGTTTTTGTAAAGTGACAATTTGCTGAGTATTTTCTTTTTCTATCTTCTGATCTCTTTCCGCATTTTCTTTTCTAAAGTCTAAAATATCCCGCTGAATTGAAATTAATTGCTCAGAGTTTTGCTGAAGAAGTGCTAATACATCCTGACTAAACTGATCTTTTCCATTTCTTTTCTTCTTTTTTCCCTTTTCAAAATCTTTCATAATGTTTTTTGAAAGAATGGGTTCACTGTCTAACTCGGTCGTACTCAATGGTTGATCAAAAGTAAATTCAATTGGTTCCATGAAATCTTCCGATGCATAGGCCATAGTAGAGTTCGTTTCCTCACTTAATTTAGAAGTCCATTCTTCCGGAATCTCAAGACTTTCTATTTCATTTAGAAAAACAGAGATCTCAGACTTACAGGTATTTTTTAAATTAAAGATCTCTGATGAGAGTAAATAGGTCAGCGTTTCTTTCTGTTCTTCAGGTGTATCTCCTAATAATTCGTATTCCGCTTTCGTCCAACTTAACTCGTCTAAAGAATTTAATTTTGACTGAACCTCACTTGAAAAACTGCTAAAACGATGCTGGATCTGAAATATGCTTAATCCTTGATTGGCTAAACTATTAAGTTCTTCCATCATCTTTACTGGCTCATAAGCAAATATTAATTTATTTTCTCCTACCTGATACGATTTATCAATATACACGGCGATCGCATGTGCGATCAAACCAGCAACTTGAGTTTCAGAGGATTCTTCAGAGGAAGAATAATTGACAACAAATGTATATTGGTTATTATCCTTTATGCGATAGTTCTCTTCTAGTCCATCGGTAGTAGTACCACCAATAGCCTTTTCATCCTGGCTATAAGTTGAAGATGAATAAGCAAATAATAGAAGAAGTAAGAGCCTGAACCTCACAGGTAGTTTTAAGTTTAAAACAAAGATATGTTTATGCCTTCGTGAAGTAAGCGAGACCTTCCTCTGATTATTAACATAATAATTAACATTCAATTATTCTGGGTCTTCAAAGAATTGATTAGCAAAGTTTACTAAGAAAAGTCGGGAAGAGCTTCTTGTAATTCCTGTATATAGCCAGCGAAGATCTTCAATTGTTGGCATTGCCTCCCGAAGGTAAGGTTGTTCAAGAAAAACATAAGGCCATTGGCCACCTTGAGATTTGTGAGCCGTTACTGCATAAGCAAATTTTATTTGAAGAGCATTGTAGTAAGGGTCGTTGAAGACCTTTTTAATTCGCTTAGCTTGATTTCTTATATCTATATGCTCTTCTTCAATTTCAGCAAATAGTTTCTTAAGCTTTTCTCCGTTTAACGCTGGTCCTTCCTCACTTATAACATCGAGAAGTGCTTTTATGTCAAAGAGTTTTCTTTCCTCATCGTCGATAAAGTAAACACTCAGATCTGCAAATCTCAACTCGTAGCGTTCCTCTATATTTCGAACAGATTGTACAACGAGAACATCACCATTTGCGATGAAGTTATCTTCTAGCCAGAAATAATTGTTTTTTACAACCATTATATGGTCTCCTGCGTTTATTTCTTCCTCATGCCATAATATCCTGGACCTGATCTGCTGATTGAAAATATTCGCTCTTTTATTCGACCATGTAATAAAGATCATACTATCTAAACCAACATTATCATAGGCAGATTCAAGGTATTCATGGAGTTCGTTACCACTAATTGATTCAACATCATTTTGGTCGCTTAATTGTAAAGATGGGAAATCAGCCTGCTGTTCATCGATTAATTTCCTTACACTAGTAGCACTTGTTAGCACGCCACTTTCGGAATGTTGCCTAACAACTTCTTTTAAAGAGATCAGTGCAATTGGAAAATCCTCTATATCCTTAAAGTAGGATGGATTTAAGGCCTGACTTGCTAATTCACCAACAGGAGGTAATTGTGCCATGTCTCCAACGAGTATGAGTTTATTTCCTTTTTTTTCAAAAACATAATCGAGTAGATCTTCAAGTAATGTTCTTCGTGTATATCCACTTCCGGATATAGCTGTCTTCGACGAGATCATAGAAGCTTCATCAACAATAAAAACGGTGTTATAACTTTTGTTTTCTTGCCTTTTCCATGAAGAAACACCAGAGCCATCACTGCTATGTCGATAGATCATTTTATGTATAGTACTAGCCTTTTTTCCAGAAAATGATGAAAATACTTTTGCTGCTCTTCCTGTAGGAGCGAGTAATCTACTTTGGATTTTTACTAGGTCAAGTGTTTTTACATAGGCAGAAATCAATGATGTTTTTCCTGTTCCGGCATGACCATTAATGATAAGAATGGGTTTATTTTTCTTGCTTAGTGTAAATCTTTCCAGGGCATGAATTAGTTGTTTTTGATCTTCAGTTGCCTGATAATGAATGAGATTATATATGGATTTATTAATTTGCAATGCTTGCTTTTTTCTTTTTAAAATTACTTTAAACACAGTTATTACAAAATGCTCTTTACGATTTAAAAAAAATTGTAGATTTGTAGCTCTTCAAAAATCATTAAAGTTTCGATAAAAACATGGATTTTCTTAGAAATTTATTGAGATACATCTTTCCAGCACTCATCGTTGTATTGGGTTTACTATTATTAATTGGTAGTGCTGACCAAAGTTCTGTCTATAAAATCGCAGGAGCTGCGATAATTGTATCTGGTTTATTAGCCGGGTTAATGGTAGCTAATATATTAAGCAATAAGCTTAATATGATTCTGCAGTTTGTCGTATTGATCGGTGCTGCTTATTTCGTTTATCAGGATTATAACTCTGTTGATGCAGAAATAAAGTTTGCACGTAAAAAGGCCAAAATTAATGCAGCTGTTATCAGCAGGTTGAAAGATATTCGTACAGCTCAGCTTACTTTTAGAACAAAATATGGTAGATATACCGGAAGCATTGATACGCTTGTAAATTTTGTAAAATATGATTCATTGCCTGAGATCAGAGCTGTTGGTGAGGTTCCTGATTCGTTAACAGAATCAGAAGCACTTGAATATGGAATTATTAGCCGTGATACTTTCTATGTATCTGTTGCTGAAGTAAAGTTCACTGCTCCTCATATAATTGAAAAAAGAGGTAAAAACTATTCTTTTGATCCTGATCTTATGGTGATTGCTCCGTATAGTAAAAAGCCTTTTGCTTTACAAGCTGGGTTTATTGATGTCTCTGGACTTCAAAAGCCTGTTTTTGAGGCCAAAGACCCTGAGCCATTTGCTGAACCTGCATTGAGAGTTGGTTCAATGACCGAGGCAAATACAAATGGAAACTGGAAAGAGTAAGTTCGACATAACTTGTGTTGGACAAATAAAAAAAGAAGAACTCCGAACAGCTGATAAGTTGTTGATCGAGAGTGATCTAAATATTATTTCTTACGCAATTATTGATAAAAAGGCCAAACAATGTGTTGGCCTTTGTTCTGCACCTATAAATACTTCCTTAGGCAGAATGGAGAGAAGGAAATTCTATGAAGAATTCCTAGTTGAAAATCAGCTTATTAATTTTCCTTTTTCAAGTAGACAGATATTGATCTCTACAAGAGAATGTGTTTTTATACCTGAAGAAATATATAATGAAGACGAGCTTGAATTATATATAGACGCTTCTTTTGAGAGTAATTTTTCCGGGAAGTACTTCTCTATGAAAATGCCAGAACTTAAAAATCATCTGGTATTTAAAGCGCCTGAATGGTTAGTGAATCTTTATAATGATAAACTTTCAGGGGCTAGTATTGTTCATTCTACATATTATCTGGTAGAATCTATTTTCCGAATGAGTAGCCAAACAAATGAATTGATCGTTCATGCTCATTTTAAACGTACGTTTTTTGAATTAGTGATCTTTGATAAAGGAATTTTTCAGTTTTATAATTCATTTTCTTATCAAACTTCAGAGGACATTGCGTATTTTATCATGTATGCCCTAAAACAATGGGGGATTGAAAATAATAAGATCAGTATATCTGGCCATCTTGATTCAAAGAGTGATGAGTTGTATTGGCTGAAGAAGTATCTAACGGAAATAGTCGAGCTTCCAAACGATGCATTTAGCCCTTACCCTGCAGCACTTGAAAATCCATCTTCCTTTATAAATCTATTAAACCCAGCATTGTGCGAATAATTAGCGGTACTCATAAAGGTCGACGGTTTAATCCTCCAAAAGGATTTAAAGGTAGACCAACTACAGACGTTGCTCGTGAAAGTTTGTTCAATATCCTTTCAAACACCTACCAAATTAATGACTTGGTTATTTTTGACCTTTTTGCTGGTTCAGGTGGTATTTCGTATGAATTCGCTTCTAGAGGAGCAGAAAAAGTACTAAGCATAGAAAAGTCATTTCCTGTATTTAAGCACTTAATAAAAACAGTAAATGATATTGATCTAAATCAAATCCATGTTATTAAAAAAGATGTTTTTGCATGGCTAAAGAATACGGAAGAAAAAGCTGATATCATTTTTGCAGACCCTCCTTTTGATCTGGATGGAATACAGGAACTACCAAAGATCATTTTTGAAAAAAAAATGATCAATAGTGGAGGTTGTTTTATTTTAGAACACTCGGCTGATTTCTCTTTTGATGAGTATGAAGAATATGATTTCTCCAAGAAATACGGATCGGTCAATTTTAGTTTTTTCTTTGTAGATTAGTTCCTTTAAGATAAATAGCTGAGATATTAACTATGAAAATTGCAGTTTTTCCTGGGTCTTTCGATCCAATCACTCGTGGACACGAATCAATTGTAAATCGAGCAAGTAGTCTGTTTGATATTATTTATGTCGCTATTGGGGTTAATCACAATAAAAAGTATTTATTCGATTTGGAGACAAGAAAGAAATTCATCGAAGCTACTTTTTCTTCAAACAGTAAAGTAAAAGTGATCGATTATAAAAAATTGACAGTGGAGTTATGCCAGGACCTAAATGCTAATTACATTTTGCGAGGCTTGAGGAATGGAGGTGATTATGATTATGAATATTCAATATCTCAAGCGAACAGACAGATGGATGAACGCATTGAAACCATATTTTTAGCGACGGAACCTAAGTTTTCCGCAATAAATTCAAGTATTGTACGTGATATCTATAGAAACGGTGGAGATATAAAAGCTTTTATACCTGATGCAATCAAATTATAGCTTACTCATTCTTTTATTCATAGTAAGTAGTTTAACTGCGGTTTCGCAAGAAACACAGCTTAAAATACATGCAGCACATTATGAGAATGAGCCTGTATACCTTTGGGTAGAGGATGATTACTTTTCTCATCATAAAACACTTATTGCTCAATCGAAGATCGAAAATGGAGAGGCTAGTTTTAATTTGGAAATTAAGCAGATAACAAAAGTCAGAATTGGAATAGATTATCAATTTGGAAGTTTATTTCTAGAAGACCAAAGGGAATATGAAGTATACTTTCCACTAAGAAATAAAGATGTAAACAGATCTTTAGCCTGGAATACTCAAGTTGAGCTATTATTTATTGACTTTCCTGAAACGGATATTAATCTTCAGATCAGTAGGTTTAATGCCAATCATGATAAGGCTATTGCTACAGTACTTTCTTTTGATATACAGAATGATTCTTTGGATAGAGAAGGAGATGATAGGAGTATGGAGAGTAGAAAATTCTCGCAAAAAGAAAGCCTGGCAGAATACTTAAAATATATGGCAACATGGGATAGCTTATATGCCAAAAATGATTCTCCTTTTTTTAATAAGTATAGAATGTATACTGGTGCTTCTGTGGCCTATTCACTTGGGCAAAAAAGGATAGAGTTATATAATTCATTTCTAAAGGAAGAACCTGTATCTTATAATAACCAGGAGTATGCACATTTTTTTAACGCTTATTATCAGAATTATCTTAATAGCTATGATTATTACCCATTAATTGAAAAACGTAATCGTGCCTTTGCTTCAGATAATGCAAGGAAGAGTTTAGAAGAGTTATTATATCAGGATTCGAGTAATACTGATGGAGGTATGCAGGAACTGGTTTTATTAAAAAGTCTGTATGATTATTATCCTAAACATACTTTTAGTTTTGATAGTGTAATAGTCTCAATTATTGAAGAGATCGCAACTTCTTCTCCCTATTATGAAAACAGCTTAATTGCTAATAATTACTTGCAAAATTTAAAAAAAGGTAAAAAGGGGGAGCTATTTCCTGATTTTGAATTTTCAAATAGGCTAGGCGATACACTATTATTATCAGATTTTAAAGGGCAGATGATTTATTTGCAAATTTTCGCATCTTGGAGTCCGTCAAGCATTGCCGAATTGGAGTTGATCAATGAGCTCACTAAAAAATATAACAATGTTCGTTTTATAAGTTTGAGTATTGACCCGAAAAAAGAAGAATTTGATTCCTTTCTTGCTAATAACAAGAAGTTTAAATGGGAAATAGGATGGATAGGGGTGCATCCAAATGTTTTGGAATTGTTGTCAATTTATGATCTTCCTTTATTTTATTTAATTGCTGATGATTTTTCTATTTTAAACTGGCCGGCATTGTGGCCAAGCACAGGAGTAGAAAAAATATTCTATGAAGAGCGATTAAAAGAAAAAGAGGAGAAAAAATTCAGGTTTTGGGAGGATCAAACCAATAAATCTAAAAGAGAGGAATAGAATTCATCTTTCCGCTGTGCGATAGCTTTTTTATCTAACCAATAAATACCTGTAATCCCTTCTTCGCTTTGAGGTATTAAGGCTTCATCCTTACTAGCTGTCATCGTAAACCAATATGTTTTTTTAAGCACCCATTCATCGTAGAGCTTGTATATATGATAACTTACTTTAGGGTTGGATGTTGATATTTTATGACCTTTTAACCCACATTCTTCAGCAACTTCTCGCAATGCAGCATCTTTTGATAGCTCATTTTTTTCAATATGACCTTTCGGTAAGTCTAAATGACCATTTCGTTCAATGACCAATATTTCATTATGTTCATTAGTGATAACACCTCCGGCAGCAGAAACAAATTTAAAGTTGTTTTTAAACTCATTCCATGCCATATCCGAAACATCGGCGAAAACCGATAGGCCTTCTATACCATTACTATCCCATAAGTTTTCGAAAATATATTCCCATTCATCCGGACCCTCATATTTTATATAAAGAAAATTGTCAGTCTCTCCATGATAAAAAATATCAGAATGAATGATTAAAGGTATGTTGTCATTAAAAACTTTATACATTTGCGCCATGGAAAACCTGGGATACTCGTCACTAAAAGTAGCCGAATATTTGTTACAAATCAAGGCGATTAAGTTAAACGTTAATAATCCCTTTACTTGGGCTTCCGGAATGAAGTCGCCAATCTACTGTGACAATAGGAAAACCCTATCATATCCGGCGATAAGAAATTTCCTTCGACAAGAGTTTATTTCAGGAATACGAAACCATTTTGGCGAGCCCGATGTAATTGCCGGAGTAGCAACTGGTGGAATAGCATTAGGAGCATTGATAGCAGATCATTTAGGTAAGCCTTTTATATATGTGCGTTCATCTGTAAAAGGACATGGCCTGCAAAATAAAATTGAAGGAGAACTTCAGTCAGGACAAAGTGTAGTTGTTATTGAAGACTTGATTTCAACAGGTAAAAGCAGTCTGGACGCTGTAGAGGAAATACGTAAAGCAGGAGGAAGAGTAACAGGCTTAGCTGCGATATTTACCTATGGTTTTGATAGTTCTAATCAGGCTTTTAGTGATGCTGAATGTCGCTATTTTACACTTACCGACTATCGTACTATGCTTATTCAGGCAACGAATGATCGCTATATTGATGAAAAAGATATGGAATCATTAGATTATTGGAGAATGGATCCTAAAACATGGGGAGTAAATGAAAATTGAAAGTAAAAAAGGGCTGATAAACAGATCTTCAAAAGAAGTTTTTGATTACTTATCAGACATGAATAATTTTGTTAATCTCTTGCCGAAAGACAAGATCAGTGATTGGGAAGCAGATAAGCAGCAATGTTCATTTAAAATACAAGGCGCTACTACCATCAGTTTTGTTATTGAATCAAAAGAAGAGCCATCGCATATTCATATGGTTTCAGGAGAGAGGTCTCCTTTTAAGTTTGATCTAAATGTTTATTTGGAAGAGCAAGAAGGTAAAACTCTGGGCTATCAGGTATTTGATGCAGATATTAATATGTTTATGAAGATGATGGTAGAAAAACCGCTTCAGAATCTATTCGATTATATTGTTGAACAACTGGAAAAAGAGCTTAACTAAAAGTTACCTCCTTATGTTGAAATGATTTCACTTCTTGATTTTCATTTTCAACGAGTAAATAGCCGTTCTTATCGGTGCCAACGATCATTCCTTTAAAATCATTCGATTTTAAACTACTTAGTTGAATCCATTCTTTTCTTTTATATAGATGAATGTCAAAAAGTTGATGTAATTTATTTTTATCAGAGTTAAGCATGCTTAAGTAATGTTCAAAACGATGGAGCAAAAACTCCAGGATCCTTGCTCTATCCCATTCTTTTTCATTTTCAAGCTTGAAGGAAGTTGCCGAAATGTTTTCAAATTTGACTTGATTAATGTTTAATCCAATTCCAATTATACTATAATCGATCTTTTGATAACTGATGCTATTTTCAATCAAGATACCAGCGATTTTTTTATCATTAATAAAAATATCATTGGGCCATTTTATACTGGCTGAGCCCGGTAAATAATATGTAACTGTATCTTTTATTGCAAGAGCAGTTAACCTTGAAAGAGCGAATTGATGATCAATATTGAGATCCTTTGGTTCTAAAAAAATAGTAAGTAATAGGTTTAGATCTTTTTCAGACTGCCATTTATTGCTTAACTGTCCTTTCCCTTTTGACTGAAAAGAAGCCAATATTACCGTTTTGTTCTGAATTTTTGACTGATTCCGAAGACTGGCAGCATAATTGTTTGTGGAATCAACTGTTTGAAGTTGGATAATGGAATAAGGATGAATTGATGAAGGAAACATATAAGGATTCACTTATTTTACGACTGCAAATTAATAACTTAATTGATTAACTTTGAACCACGAAAAGCAAATAGATGGAGATAGTTGATGAGCTTCTCATAGCTCCGATCATTGAAGGAATTCAAAAAGTTAAAGGGAAAGAAATAATTGTGTTGGATTTGGAAGAAATTCCTCAATCGGTATGCAAAAAGTTTGTTATTTGTACAGGTGATTCATCAACTCAGGTTGGAGCTATTGCCAACGAAGTAAAAGAAAAAGTTGAAGAGGAGGTAGGTGAAACCCCCTGGCATAGAGAAGGACTACAAAACAGACAATGGATAATATTGGATTATGTTGATGTAGTTGTACATATTTTTCATAAAGATTGGCGGGATTTTTATAATCTCGAAAATTTATGGGGAGACGCCAAATGGCAAAAAATAGAAGACTGAATTTGAACAAGGAAGAAATGGAAGAAAAAAATAAATCTAATAAGAAAGAGCCTGTTAAGGGGTCTGGAAGTAAAAAAAATGCAAATAAGCCTTTTAATTTTTATTGGATCTATGCCATTATTGGTGTCGTTCTGATATCACTTAACCTGCTTAATTTTTCTGGAGGTGAATCTGAGATCAGCCCTTCTAAATTTGAGCAATATGTAAAGGAAGGTGATGTAGAGAAGGTTGTGATAATCAATGAGAAAAAAGGTGAAGTTTATTTGAAATCAGAGGCTTTAGAGAAAGAAGAGCATTCAAAAAAGACAAAAGCGCCTTTAATTAAAGATGCGCAAAATTCAGGTCCACATTATTATTTTGAAGTAGGTCCTTGGAGAGAATCAATCGCTTCTGATTTAAAAGAGTGGCATGATGAATACGATATTGATTATAACTTCAAAACCGAAGAGTATTGGGGTAGAGAGATCCTGCAATGGTTCTTGTTCTTAGCAATAATGATCGGAATATGGATGTTTTTCATGCGTAGAATGGGAGGCGGAGGAGCTGGCGGACAAATCTTTAATATTGGAAAATCAAAAGCAACATTATTCGATAAAGGAAAGAGTACCAACATTACTTTTAAAGATGTTGCTGGATTGGAAGGTGCAAAAGAAGAAGTTGAAGAAATTGTTGACTTTCTAAAAAGTCCAGATAAATACACAAAACTAGGTGCTAAAATACCTAAAGGAGCATTATTGGTAGGACCTCCGGGAACGGGTAAAACTCTTCTTGCAAAGGCAGTGGCAGGTGAAGCGAAAGTACCTTTCTTTTCTTTGTCGGGGTCTGACTTCGTTGAGATGTTCGTAGGTGTAGGAGCCTCACGTGTGAGAGATCTTTTTAAACAAGCAAAAGAAAAAGCACCTTCTATTATTTTTATTGACGAGATAGATGCTATCGGTAGAGCTAGAAGTAAGGGACAGAATATGGGGTCGAATGATGAACGAGAAAACACCCTTAATCAACTTCTTACAGAAATGGATGGCTTTGGAACAAATTCAGGTGTTATTATATTAGCAGCAACAAATCGTGCTGATATACTGGACCGTGCTCTACTTAGAGCAGGAAGGTTTGATCGACAGATCTATGTTGATATGCCGGATCTGAATGAAAGAAGAGAGATCTTTGAAGTTCATCTTAAACCAATTAAAATGGATGAGGGAGTAGATGTTGATCTTCTCGCAAAGCAAACACCCGGTTTTTCTGGTGCTGACATCGCTAATATTTGTAATGAAGCTGCACTTATTGCAGCACGTAGTAAAAAAGATAAAGTATATAAGGAGGATTTTGGTAGCGCAATCGATAGGATCGTTGGAGGTTTGGAGAAAAAGAATAAAATTATCACTCCAAAGGAAAAGAAAATAGTAGCTTTTCATGAGGCTGGTCATGCAACAACATCCTGGTTATTAAAGTATGCTCACCCACTTGTTAAAGTAACCATCGTTCCACGTGGACGATCTTTAGGTGCAGCTTGGTACTTACCGGAAGAAAGACAGATCACTACTGTAGCACAAATGTTTGATGAAATGGTATCTACAATGGGAGGAAGAGCCGCTGAGAGAGTTATTTTTGGAGAAATTTCTACAGGAGCATTAAGCGATCTTGAAAAAGTTACGAAACAAGCCTATAATATGGTAACAGTATATGGTCTGAATGAAAAGATTGGAAACGTTAGTTTTTATGATAGCTCAGGAAGAAACGAATATAACTTCACAAAACCATATAGCGAAAAAACAGCTGAACTGATCGATCAGGAAGTGAAGAAAATTATTGAGAAGGCTTATGGAAAAGCAATTGATATACTTCAGGAGAATAAAGAAAAATTAATTCAATTAGCCGATAAATTGCTTGAAGAAGAAGTGATCTTTAAAGAAGACCTTGAATTAATTTTTGGAAAAAGACCATTTGAAGAAGAGGTAATAGAAGTAAAGAAGAAAAAAGTAGAATCACCTAAAGACCCTGAGACTGAAAATGGTGTAAGTAATGAAGAGGAAAAGGAAAAAGAGTTAAAGAAAACTGAAGAAGAGAACTTAACAGAAGGAGACACAAAGGAAGAACTTACATAATGGAGGATAATTGGGTATTAATTTATTCTTCAAGTATAGTCGTTGATGTTGAAATGAAAAGAATCTATCTGGAGGGAAATGGAATCTCAGCCATTGTTATAAATAAACAAGATTCAGTGTATAATACTTTTGGAGATGTCGAATTATACGTAACAAGAGATCATATATTGAAGGCCAAACTATTGCTTGAATCTTAAAATCTAAATTGTGCTACAGAGATCCATTACAGGCTTAATTTTTCTTATTATTTTTATAGGATCATTAATGTGGAACATGTATTCAATGGTTATATTGTTTTTTATTATAGCCACGCTATCTACTAGTGAGTTGTTTCGCTTAATTTCAAAATTTGATGTTGCACCTCAGGAAATGATGGGAGGCGTATTATCAAAACTCGTTTTCTTACTTCCAGTTGCTTATTTTATGGGCTTGATCCCTGAAAAGTGGTTAACACTCATTGTTTTGGCATTTTTTACCTTACCCATTATTGAATTGTTTAGGAAGAAGGATCAGGCATCATTAAATATGGCATTAGGCTATTTCCCTTCCTTTTTTCTCGCATTACCATTAGTGCTTTTAATGGATATTACCATTAAGAACGAATCCTATAACCCTTATTTGCTTTTGGGTTTCTTTATTTTGATTTGGGTCTATGATAGTGGAGCCTACCTTACGGGGATGTTATTTGGGAAGCATAAACTATTCGAAAGGATCTCTCCTAAAAAGACCTGGGAAGGTTTAATTGGAGGGGGAATAATAAGTATTCTGACCGCCTTTTTTGTATTAGGCCGATTTTTTCCTGATCTATTGGCTTGGCAGTGGGCTATTGTTGCCATTATTGTGATTATTTTTGGAACATTCGGCGATCTTGTTGAATCGATGTTGAAGAGAAATGCTAATGTAAAAGACTCTGGTTACTTTATGCCGGGGCATGGAGGAATGCTCGATCGTTTTGATAGTACCTTTATGGCAGCTCCTTTTTTCTGGTTATTCCTGCAATGGATCTAAAGTAGTAAGTGAGGAAGACTTTCACAGTTCCTGAATAAATAAGATTTCTATTTTTATCGATGTTGGGAAGTAGTAAGTGACTGTTTTATGACTTATTAAGAGAGGTTTAGTATAATTGTCAGTAAAAAAGTCAAGTTCTTAAAGGTTATATTTCATTTTGTAAGGTTGATTTGTTTTCTTTGGGGCCATTATGCATTACCACCGCGAAGGATATAGAATTATTATCGTCAGTTCTCTTCTGATCATTATTGCAGATATTGGCATATTTTATTTGTTGGATAATTATCCGATAATAAAATTCATTCTTGCTATTGGGCTTATGGCTTTTTTAATTCTGATCATTCAGTTTTTTAGAGTACCCCATAGAATACCAACTCAATTGGAAGATGGTATTATCTCTCCAGCCGACGGTAAAGTTGTTGTAATAGAAGAAGTGGAGGAGACGGAGTATTTTAATGATAGACGAATACAAGTTTCAATTTTTATGTCCCCACTTAATGTGCATGCCAACTACTATCCTGTTGAGGGAGAAGTAAGTTATTTTAAGTACCATCCCGGTAAGTATCTAGTTGCTTGGCACCCTAAGTCATCAACAGAGAATGAGCGTTCTACTATAGTTGTTAAGAAGAAGAATGGAGTGGAGGTATTATTCCGTCAAATTGCAGGGGCAGTAGCACGACGAATTGTTTGTTATGCAAAAGAAGGAGAGGAAGTGGGGCAAGCAGAAGAAGTTGGTTTTATAAAATTTGGCTCAAGAATAGATTTGCTCTTGCCAATTGATAGCGAGATCTTAGTAGAACTTGATCAGAATGTTCAAGGTCGTATTACAGCGATTGCCAAGTTAAAGACTACTGTTTAGAGCAATAGTTCGATTAACTATTTATCCCTTTATTTAACTGTTAACAAAATTTATTTGAAATACTGTGTTTATTTCAATAGTTTAGGCTCACAAAACTTAAAAACCCAATTAGAATGAAAAAAATTGTATTGTTTACCGCTGTATTAGCATTTGTTGCAGGTACAAGTCTAGCCGTTTCCTCTTTTTACACTACGCAGTCAAATGAAGTTTCTATTGAAAATTCAGTTGAGAAAGATGGTGATAAAGAGAAAAAGAAGAAAGGAGATAAAAAATCTTCTGACAAAGCGAAAAAAGAGGATTGTGTTCCCGCAAAGGATTGTTCTTCTAAGAAAGCATGTTGTAAAAAAGGATCTGAAAAATCAGATACTAAAAAAGAAACAGAAGAGAAAAAAGATAAAGAATAGTAATTGGCTATTGATAAATAAAAAGGGGGCTTCGGCCCCCTTTTTATATCTAAAATTCTCAAATACGGTAACAATAATTAGGAGTGCACAATAATATTTATGCTTTTAACTCCAAGTCCCCGACTTATTAGAAGCTCGCTTTCTCCAGTTTTTTTCTTGGTCTAAACAAGGTTCTTAATTGGTTGTTTTTGCAGTAACTCTCATAAATCTCTTCCGCATCAGTGTCTCCAAGTTTCATCGCTTTGTAAA
>JAUVAY010000181.1 GCA_030591505.1 Flavobacteriales bacterium
AAGTGATCATAGCCTCCTTTTTCAAGTGATTCCAATTGCATGGATAACTCTTGAATTACTGGATGCTGTTCTTGGTTTTTTATATTTTTAAGCTTAAGTCCTTCTTTTCGATCGATGATTGCTATTTCTTCATCTTCAAGGTAGACCACATTTTGAGTGTATTCAATTATAGGAGTGGCATCGGAAGCAATAAAAAATTCATTTTTTTCACCGATTCCTACCACTAAAGGAGAACTCTTTTTTGCAGCGATCAATTGATTCGGATTGTCCTTATCTATCACAACAATAGCGTAAGCCCCAATAACTTCATTTAATACAATACGTACAGCTTCAAATAAGGACACATTCTGAGACTCTTGAATTTCTCGAATAAATTGTACTAATACTTCAGTATCTGTTTCGCTTGTAAAAGTTCTTCCACGACTTAATAATTCTTCCTTGATAGTAATATAATTCTCTATTATCCCATTGTGAATAATAGCAATATTTTCATCTTCAGAAACGTGCGGATGTGCATTAACGTCTGTAGGTAAGCCGTGTGTGGCCCAACGTGTATGTCCAATACCAATGCTGCCTTTTATTGTGATACCTTCAACAAAATTCTCTAATTCACTTACCTTACCCTTTTTTTTGTAAACAGTAAGTTCACTATCATGTATAATTGCGACCCCCGAAGAATCATACCCTCTGTATTCAAGTCTTTTTAGCCCTTTTACAAGAATAGGGTAGGCTTCCCTCTCACCGATATAAGCAACAATACCACACATAACTAGTTGATTAGTGAAGAATAATATAGACGAAATTCCATTGGTTTATGGTAGAGCGTATCTGCTAAACTTCCATTTAAAAGTACCCGATTAGGTGTATTTCCAGGATTTGATGTTTTTATAACCAATCCATTTGGATTTAAATCTCCATTTAAAACAGCCTGTATATGACGAATAATATTGAATCGATATTGATTCTCTATTTCGTTATAAAAACCATCCACATGTCCAATATATTGATCAAGAATAAGCTCTTCCTCTCCATCATCATTAATTCTAAAGATAAATAGTTGTTCAGGTGGTGCATAATCTTTTGTGCTCCCTTCTTCAATTGGGATTATTAATTCTACTTTGTTAACAGGAATAAGCACTTGAGAATTTTTTAAATCAAGTAAAGTTGGAAAATGCACATAACTTTTAAAACCACCTCCAGATTGAGTGAATAAATAGTTGTTTCCGATCGTTGAATCCACCAGCGCTGCCTGTAGCCGGAGAGATGATTGATCATAATCGTGTTGGAATGAATTAAAATGTGCAGAAATATCGTCAATAATGAAATGATGATCACTTAAACTTTGATCAGTCCCTTCTTTATAATAAAGCATTATCGCCGTTCCGTAGTCCTGTACATCGATATAAAGAATATCCTCCCCATCTTCCCCAACAACACTAACATAGATCCCTTTGAATTCTTCAAGAAAATTTTCATTACTTTCCATTACACTTGTTCCATTAAGGTCCAATAGTTTTTGACCGAAGGAATTTTTTAATTTAATGGCAAGTACTCCAATTCCGTAAGATTGAAAGCTTGTGTCTCTATCGTAAAATACGGTATCTGTAAAATTAGGCTGGACTAAATTATTAAAATCCGGATCCACTAAACTTTCACGATTTACAGCCAATGTACTACTTGTGTAATATATGCTATCTTTATTAAAATCAGAACTTTGACTAATTAAATGAACATCGAATCTAAGTTTTTCGTTTGAAGGACCATAATAATCAAGATCCCCATATCCTAGTTTTAAATATAAAATAATGGAATCACAATTGAGAGTATCACCAAAATTTATCCCACTACTGGCAATTTCAAACTGAGTATAAAACCCTGCTCTTGTAGGTCCAAAAAAAGGATCATTATAAAAGCCAAGATTCACATTTCCCAGACTATTTGAAATAGAAGAATCTTCTATTTTCGAATAACTTTGAATTTGGAATGTATCAATTAAATGAGCGCCAAGGATATTATCCTCATTAAATAAGCCTACACCAACTCCGTGCTCTTGTTTATTGCACGAGCTTAGGTATAATCCTATTAAAAAGATAGCGGCCAACATCGGCCGCATAAATCTATTATACTTCAAATTTCCTTACTTGTTTAATCCGTTGTAACTGTATTTGATTCGAGTAACTTATCATAAAAAGCTGAATAGGCAGCAGAAACATCTCCATCATTTGGATTTTCAAGAACTGGAACGTTAGAAGCATCAAAACATTGTTCTATTTCTTTGCTAATTTCACTTCCTATTTTTACGATTCCATCTGCATTTTTAGCAGCAAGACACATTAAGCTGGTATAATCAGGTTTTGATACAACATTACATATGTCATCATCAATACCATCAAAAGCCAATTTATCTTTAAACCTTTTATTTAGCGAACCTTCAAACTCATTATCATAAAGGGATACCACAACCTTCGCATCCATAAAATGAGGATCTTCATAATGAAGCGTTTTTAAATAAACAGGTATAAGGGAAGCCATCCATCCATGACAATGAATAATATCTGGCTTCCACCCTAATTTTTTCACTGTTTCTAAAACACCTTTTGCAAAAAAGATCGCACGTTCGTCTGAGTCTTTAAATAGTTTTCCTTTATCGTCTCTCAAAAAAGCTTTACGCCTAAAGTATTCTTCATTATCGATGAAGTACACTTGCATTCTAGCTTGAGGAATTGAAGCAACCTTAATGATCAATGGGTGATCATGATCATCCACTACCAGGTTCATTCCGGATAAACGAATAACCTCATGCAATTGATGCCTTCTTTCGTTTACAATTCCATAGCGAGGCATAAAGATTCTAATCTCTTTTCCACTCTCTTGGGTAATTTGTGG
This sequence comes from Flavobacteriales bacterium, assembly GCA_030591505.1. GTDB lineage: Bacteria > Bacteroidota > Bacteroidia > Flavobacteriales_D > JAHECK01 > JAHECK01. The sequence goes on from JAUVAY010000181.1 coordinate 2,887, forward strand.
TAAACTTCTGCTTGTTTTCGAGATTTCTGTTTCCGGTAAAAATGGATTAATCTCTTGCGATACAAATAACACTCTCTTTTTCATCTGATCCCCTTACTTAAACTTTGCACAAAATTACAAAAAATAACGCTTTAATAATGTGTTTACAGTAGCTTTGCTGATTATTATCATCTTTTTAACTTCTTTTCATTGAAAATATTTCACTTTAATGCTGATTTGATAGAAAATATCTCTCTTTTTAAGAAAGAAGAAAAGACAGTTGGATTTGTTCCAACGATGGGAAGTCTTCATCAAGGTCACTTAAGTTTAATACGTTTAGCGATGAAGAATTGCGACATTGTAGTATGCAGTATTTTCGTGAATCCTACACAGTTTAATGATCCGGGTGACTTTAATTCTTACCCCAAACATGAGGAAAAAGATATTGCTTTACTAAAAAGTGAAGGTTGTGAAATTGTGTTTATTCCGAAAGTAAGTGAAGTATATCCTGATGGACTCGTTCATAATGATTTTCCATTGAAGCAATTGGGAAATGTTTTAGAAGGTGCTTTTCGCCCCGGACATTTTAATGGTGTAATTCAAGTTGTAAAACGCCTTTTCGAAATCGTTTCCCCGGATAAGGCTTATTTTGGAATTAAGGATTTTCAGCAATTGGCAGTTATTAGATGGATGGTAGAATATTATAAGATCCCCATAGAAATTATTGGAGGTAGTATTATTCGAGATAAAAGCGGGTTAGCACTTAGTTCTAGAAATGAACGCTTAAGTAATGATGAGAAAGAAAGTGCTCTAAAACTTTCTAAGTCTCTTTTTTATATAGAAGAGAATTATAAAAATGAAACATTCAGTGTTTTACGGACAAATGTGTTGTCAGAATTAAAAAAGGATCCTGCTATTGAAGTTGAATACCTTGAGATGGCTAATTCTAAGGATTTAGCTATTCTGAATAGTATTGATGAGGCACTTTCGGTAGGAGTATTTATCGCTGCAAAAATAGGAGATGTTCGCCTGATAGATAATATCATTTTATTTTGATAATTTTGCCCCCTCAAACTTGAAGTATAGCGAAATGAAGATTGAAGTGATGAAATCAAAAATTCATCGGGTGAAGGTGACTGAAGCCGACCTCAATTATATTGGTTCTGTTACCATAGATGAGGATTTGATGGATGCGTCCAACCTAATTGAGGGAGAAAAGGTACAGATCGTTAACATTAATAATGGTGAACGACTGGAAACCTATGTTATTAAGGGAGTGAGGTCTTCGGGCGATGTTTGTTTAAACGGCCCAGCAGCACGCAGAGTAGCAGTTGGCGACATTGTAATAATTATTTCCTACGGAATAATGGATTTTGAAGAAGCAAAATCATTCAAGCCAACCATTGTTTTTCCTAACGAAGAAACCAATCGTCTTAAATCCTAGAGGTGAAAGGAAAAATAGTTAATGGACTGAAAATTATTATTCCACTTGCGTTAGGGATATTCTTAATATGGCTATCATTTAGAAAGCTTACCACTGAGGATTTCGAAGCCATAAGACTCTCCTTTGAAAATGCTAATTACATTTGGATTGTGATCTCTATTATCCTGGCAATTTTCAGTCATGTTAGCAGGGCATATAGATGGAAATACACACTGGAACCACTTAATTATCACCCA
>JAUVAY010000076.1 GCA_030591505.1 Flavobacteriales bacterium
ACCAATTGCTAAGTCAATAGCTTTCCGAATAGCGACGTAGGCTCTTTCATAATTATCACTTTCCATTCCCGCATTATAATTGGGTCCGAGTACATAAGCATACCCCCAAAAGGCCATTGCACAATTACTATCCAGTTTACTTGCATAATAAAAGGAACGCGCAGCTTCAGCATGGTTAAAACCATAAGCCAATGCCAACCCTTGATTGAAATAGCGTTGCACTAAATCATTATCTGTTGTGATTTTAAAATCCACAGCATCCAATCCATCAAATAAGGGAGCAATATTGTCTGAGTTATACCATTCTCTGTCGGTTGTAGGCGGAGGTGCACATCCAATAATTGGTCGTTTAGAAATATCGTTTTTGTCTGTATCGCTAGTTGAGCATCCTACTAGTAAAAACAGGAATACCAATAGCTGAAATCGGGAATAGATCGAATTCATCTTGTTTGTTTTGGTTAAAATGTTGCTTTACCCTGTCAATTTAAGCATAATATATTGAATGGAGGGGAGTTGGGAGATGGGAGCTCGAAGCACGAAGCTCGAAGTTCAAAAATTATTTTGCGCTTTTCAGCGGCATTAGCGGTTAATTTTAAAGTATCACAGAGCTACTCAAAGAAAATTGAGTTACACAAAGTATAAACGTTAATTAAATTTTTTTTAAAGAAAACTGAAATAGCACTTACTAATTTAAGCGCTATACTTTTTAAAGATCTTAGCGTCAGCTACGAAAGTCCCAAAGGGTAACACAGATGCCACTAAGGAGAGAGAAGTCGTTTTAAGGGACCAGTTAAACTCACTTCTTACTGGAATTACCATAATAATATAAAGAATGAACAATACACCATGTGCCATTCCTATATCTTGTGTAGCATGAGGATATCCAGCATAATATTTCAGTGGCATCCCTACAAACATTAATATTAGAAATGATATCCCCTCTAAAAATCCAATAATTCGTAAGCGACCAAGATGACTGTTCAATAATTCCATGACTGTTTTTTCGGCAAAAATAGACAAAGACTTTAGTTGAGAAAATGAATGATGTATAAAATACAGTCGGAAGAGCGAATTTGAATAAAAAAATAATTTGCGTTATTCAGCGACTTTTGCGGTTAATCTTAGTGTGCTGTTTTTTAACCGCGGAATGCGCAGAGATATCTTTAGATTAATTTCTCTTTGGATTTAGACCCTTAAACCAATTATACATACATCATCCACTTGTTCCAAGTCACCTTTCCAGTCTTCGAAAGCTTTATCAATATGCATACGTTGTTCACCTATTGATTTATCACTATAATTCAGTAATAATGTTTGTAGACCACCTGATTTGAATTTTTTTCCTCTTTCACCTCCGAATTGATCAACGAAACCATCGGTAAAAATATAGATCAGATCATCTTTTTGCAGATCAAATGAATGGGTAGTAAAAGGTAATTCATTCCTGTGGCGGCCAATGGGTTGCCTATCTCCTTTTAACTGGATAATTTTTCCATCTCTTAAAATCCATAAAGGATTGTGGGCACCGGCATATTGTAAATTCATCCCATCCAAAACAAACAAAGCGATATCCATCCCATCATTCACTTCTTCTTCAGATTTTTCAAATTCCCTGATAACAACTTCTCTTGTTTTATCCAGTATTTTTCCTGGATCGGTTATTCCGTACTCCCGCACCGATCTATTAAGAGCATTATTACAAACTACACTCACCATAGCTCCCGGCACACCATGTCCGGTACAATCTGCAGCCGCAACCAGTGTTTTACCATCATGTTGTCGCATCCAGAAAAAATCACCGGCCACAACATCTTTTGGTTTGTAAATAATGAATGAGTCTTTTAAATACTTCCTTACAATGCTTGTCGGAGGAAGAATAGCACCTTGAATTCGTTTTGCATAGGCAATGCTGTCAGTAATCTCCTTATGAGCTACTTCAATAATATCCTTTTGTTTTTCTACTTCTTCACTCCTTCTTTCTATTACTATATTTTTCTCTCTCAATTCGGAAGTAGCATTCTCGACTTTTGTTTTTAAAACTTCCTGATCGCGTTTTAGCTTCGATGTACGCCAACTAACAAAAGTGCGGATCAGAATCAGGGCAAAAACAAAATATCCAACTTTAGCCCACCAAGTCAGCCACCATGGAGGGTTAATTGTGAACTTATATTCAAATGTATCGCTCCATTGTTGCGACTCTCGAATGGATCGCACTTTAAAAACATACTTTCCATACGGAAGATTTCTATAGTCAACTTTTGATTCGTTCGAAGCCTTGCTCCATTCATTATTAAGGCCTTCAATTTTGTGACTATACCTAATCTTATGGGGAGCTGACCAATCGATAGCTGAAAAATGGAAAGTCAAATGATCATTATAATAAGCTAATTCAAGGTTCTGTGGATAATTAAAAAAGGGTTCTGCATAATCATATTCAATCCCATTTATCTCATCCTTATTTAAATTGTGATAATCTATAAATTGCTCATTAAGCTCAATATAATTAAGGAGGATCTCAGGTGAGTTTCTAGGTAATGTGAAATCGTTTAAATCCAACGTGCTTAAGCTCTTTCCGCTCCCCCACCATGCTCTGTTTTTACTATCAATAATGGCACTATTAGCAAAAAAGTCAACCCCTTTCAACCCATCTTGTTCCAGATAAGTAATAATAGTGGTAGAGGTCTTTTCAGAATTATCCTTTTTATTCGAAATAATTAATGATAGCCCCCTTTCGGTGCTCACCCAAATATTCTCCTCTTTATCCTCCAGGATAGACCATACAGTATTATTAGAAAGTCCTTCTTTTTCAGTGTAATGTGTGAAGTTTTCACCATCGAACATGCTCACCCCACCATAACTTCCCAACCAAATATTCCCAGCGTGATCCTCAAATAGTGTATAAACATTGTTATTTGATAAACCTTCCTTTTCAGTAAAATGTGTAAAATATTCACCATCAAACTTTGTTACTCCTCCACCAATCGAAGCAAACCAAATATTACCCTCTCTATCGTTTAATATTTTAAATACACTATTGGCATAGAGCCCCTCTTTTTCAGTGTAATGAGTAAAATTCTCTCCATCGTATTTGCAAATTCCCCCATCGGTTCCAAACCAGATATTACCGTTTTTATCCTCCATGATAGATAAGACAATATTACTCGGCAATCCACTTTTCTTTGTGTAGTGTGTTATGGATTTTCCATTGTATTTATTTACACCTCCACCATAGGTTCCAAACCACACATTTCTTTTGCTATCTTCAAAAATGGAATAGACCTTATTATGTGAAAGTCCTTCATTCTTAGTAATATATGAGATGCTGTCATTTTTTAGTTTTATCACTCCTCCTCCACTTGTTCCATACCATAAATTACCACGAGTATCTTCTAAAATTGATCTAACATTTTTGGTCAATCCATCTTTTTTAGTAAAATGAGTAAAACTCTTATCATTATAGATGGATATTCCTCCACCATAGGTTCCAAACCATAGATTATAACTTTCATCTTCTATAATACATCGGACTTTATTATTTGACAAACCTTCACTTTCTGATATATATATAAACTTTTCACCATCAAACTTATTAACTCCTCCCCCATAAGTGGCAAACCAAAGATTTCCTTTTTTATCTTCTACTATATCTCTGATATATTCATTCAGTAGACCTTCTTTTTTAGTAAAGTGAGTAAAAGTAAAACCATCAAACTTGATTGCTCCCTTTTTGCTACCAAACCAAATATTCCCCTCTCTGTCTTCAAGAATAGAGTATATACTATTGCTTAATAAACCATCTTTTTTAGTGAAATGAGTAAAGCGGATACCGTCATATTTATTAACCCCTTTATTCGTGGCAATCCAGATATTACCCTCTTTATCTTCAATGATTTTTCTGATATAATTACTGCTTAATCCTTCTTTAACTGTAAAATGTTTAAATCCCTTTCCATCATATACACTCATCCCTCCTCCGCTTGTTCCAAACCAGATATTTCCTTTATAATCTTCACAAAGTGTAACAATTGAATTATTTGTTAAACCCTGACTTTCATCGTATATAATAAAATTTTCTCCATCGTATTTACACAGACCACCTTGATAAGTTCCAAACCACATATCTCCTTTTTTGTCCTCTAAAATTGACCATACATTATTTGTTGGTAAACCCTGTTCTTTTGTATAATGAATAAAGTTTTCACCATCATACTTACTAACCCCACCACCAGATGTTGCGGACCAAATGTTTCCTCTGGAATCTATGTATAACTTAAGCACATAGGATGAATTGAGCCCTTGCTCCACATCCATATACTGCAAATTATTAAAACTTGCATCCTTGAATCGAGCTTGTTTGGCAAATTCGGGATGTGGTTGCAATGCGGGTCGTATTTTACCCACTGACAGAATATACTCATTTGTTAAAACCGTATCTCCGATAGAATTAATAATAATCTCAGAGGAGCTATACACTCCCGGAGTTCGAATCACAAGAGAATCCATATTAATTTGATAAGCTTCTATGTGAGAGGGCACTATAGACTCATTTCTGATAACAGCTATTCTAGTTGCATCCTTTGCCTTAACCACATTAGGTGGAATTAAATTTTCTTCATCAATTAATACCCCTTTAACTAATACAGGTTTACCAGTAACAATAGTATCACCCATTGAATTGATAAGATCAAATAAACTATCACCATTTAATTGGTTAACATCATATCCTTCATCCGTGTTTAGTTGAATAATCTGAGGTTGAGGGAACTCTTGTTCAATTTGAATACTCACGTTTTGCCTATCCTCAGAACAGGAAAAGAGCAGCAATAAAATTAATGGATATGTTAGTATTTGTTTCAGGTGAATTAGATGCTTACCCACCAAATTTAATATTTCTATATTAATAATAGTATAAAAATCTATGTGCTAAGTAATTTATTAACGTTAAAATGATCGTACGGCACGAACTCTAAAGTGTAGTGTTTTATTTGAATAGGTTTCAGAACCAAGGAAGAAGTTTTTTATATAAGCTCCATCATAACTCTGTTCTTTTGAAGTCCAATAAGAGGAATCAGGGAATGTATCTCCCCCTTGTGAAGTCGCAGTAGCATTTATTGTTGTCTCCACATCATAAATTAAGTTCAATTCGTGTAAGGTAGGTAACCTCCAATTCGTATATACTTGTCCGGTCGCATCAAAATTTGTTGAATCACTTATAATATCTTGGGCCTCATACCAATTTGAATAATCACTTTGATCAACCATAGCTACAACAAGCCCATGAAATTCAATTTCTCCACTAAAGGAGTAGCTAAAACCTGAAACATGAAACACAATGCCCCCATAGTCAGGCATCCCAATATAAGGCACAACAATTACTGTTTGAATAGGTTCAAAACTAATCACACCTTCTACAACATTAATTTGACCTCCGTCACCTGTTAATGTAGCACCATCTGCTCCATCTGCACCTTGTTCTCCCTGAATTCCTTGATCTCCTTGTGGTCCTGTTGCACCAACCGAACCATCAATTCCATCATCTCCTGCTGGACCCAATAATCCTTGTATTCCTTGAAGCCCAATTTCTCCTTGTATTCCTTGGTCTCCTTCAATACCTTGGTCTCCTTGAGGTCCTGTTGCACCAACCGAACCATCAATTCCATCATCTCCCGACGGCCCTAATAATCCTTGTATTCCTTGAAGCCCAATTTCTCCTTGTATTCCTTGATTCCCCTGAATTCCTTGTGCACCATCTACTCCATCCAATCCTGATTCTCCTTGAATCCCTGGCAATCCATCTTGACCATCAACACCTGGCTCACCTTGTACTCCTACATCTCCAATATCACCATCTTCCCCATCATCACCCGGAGGTCCCATGGCTCCTACCGGACCAGGAATTGAACTTCCTGAGTTTTTAGCATATAAAGCGTAAGGAACACTAAGCAATTGATTCGTTCCAGAAATTGTATAATTCGTTCCTCCTAAAGGATCTGTCTCTGTTTTGATAAAGTAAGGACCTAAAGCCCAATCAATCGTATCTAATTCTCCTGTAATAATAAATCCATCACCAATTATTAGACTTACTAATCCATTTGCGTTTGTGCTTACAGAATGTTCCTCAATATATACTGCAGTTCCTGAAGATGAACCTTGAAGAATACTAATTTGCATTCCAACTGTTGAATTAACAAGTAAGTTATTATCAGTATCTCTGATAACCGCTTGATAACTCACCCTGTCAGGCACTTGCCCGACAGCAATTCCCGTAAATAGAATAGCTAGAACAATAGTGTATAGTTTTTTCATGATGGTGGTAGTTAGTAAGTGGTAATTCTTAGTTCTTAATTATTTTAAACGTTTTTATGTTTTTATTTTCCTTATTAACAATTAACAGATATGTAGCCCGTTCAAGGTCATCCATATAAATAAGGGTGTTTTGTTCTATCATTTTATCGTTCCTCACAAGCTTCCCTGCCATATCAAATAGCTGATAAGATAGCTCTTCATTATTAAAATCTTCAACACTTAATGTCAATTGTTCGATCGTTGGATTTGGAAAAGCTGTCATAGCCAAATTGATACCTTCCGCCTCTTCAATACCATCGGAAACAGAGATATCATAAGCGTGCTGTACACCTGGAGTAACTGAACCATCAGCATCATTGTCCTCAGCATAAAACACTTGTCCAATGCTATAGTTAACCGTTCCATCAGCACTTGATGCTTCTCCTCCAGAAGCATTTACACCCTCCTGAGCAGAAACGTTTAATAATCCAACAACAACAAATAATAAAGAGCTAATAATAGTCTTTGCTAATTTCATAATTCCTTGTATAACTATTTCCTTATCGTTACGATGCTACCTTCTGAAATTGAGATAACAGCAAACCATAATCTTATGCCCTAAATTTACATTAATTATATAAATATCAAAAAAGCATAGCTGAAAGCATCAAAACCATCGTTAAATCACCCCTTTTGGCGTTATATTTGATGTGTTTTGTCAAAACCTTCCAAATGAAAAAACCACTACTCCTTTTAGTTCTATTTAGCTTCTCTTTTAATCAATTAACTGCTCAAGAAAACAGCATTAAAAATTTTCCTCTCAATGAGTATATCGCTCCTGATATAAAATATCGAGCGTTGGATCTGAGTGCCTATTTTTCTTCCTCAGGCTCGCATATTGAAGAAAACAAAAGCTTTGGAAACAATATTGTTCTTGAAGGTGACCTACTATATTATAGTTATAGTAATACTGAAAAACATCAGGGAATTAATAGTTCAAATTTGGTTACAAAAACTTTATTTGGAACTGCAAATCGTGATGGTGAAAAGTCATACGATTTTGGTGCAGATGTCTTTCTTGATTATTACAGTCAAAATAGAATTTATAATAAGAAAAATGTTTTCTTGGGTCTTCATGGAGGAAGTCAGTTTACAATCTTAGGAGGCAAGGGTAAATCGTCTAATGATCTTGAATCATCTAATAATGAAATTGGATTGATTCTAAACCCGTATATCTCATTGGGAAAGGGTAAGGTACAGCCCATTTATAGTGCACGAAAAGCTCAGGATATACTCATCTCCTTAGAAAAGTATGGTCGTCTAAAAAGAACCCCTACTGCATTGGAAATAGACTCATTAGCTAGAGTAGCAAATAGAATAAAATTTAAGAGGTTTTACGACTCACGTTTTAAACGAATTTATCAATTAGAAGAATTGGATAAGGCCTTACAAGGAATGGGATTGATCGACAGTGCTGATATTGTATATTTTGCAAACCTCAGTGATATATGGTCATTCGCAGGAAACAGAGAGAGAGGTTCAGGTACAAGATTTGAAGGAGGGATTATTCCTCAGGTTATACTTTCAGATTATAATAGAAATTATTTTAGTGATGAATTTGATGGTAATACCATAGAAAGGTCTGACGAGAGAAATACCGAATCTTATGGAGCCTATGGTTTTTTATCTTTTAATTATTTCGAAGCACTAAGTTTTAGCTGGCAATCAGATTTTTTCCTCGATCTTACTATAGGTCATGAATGGTATGAAGAAAATAAGGTAAGTACTGCTGATTCATTGACTTTTACCTGGCTACCAAAAAACCAAGAATCATGGAATGCTTTACTAAATATCAGTTGGCAAATCGGATATATACCCAATACAAGAACAAGTCTTACATTAACCCCTTATACTTCATTTTCTTATGGATTAAGTCATTCCGATAATGATAAGGAAATGGCCGGAATAAATGCTGGGTTTATGTTTAATAGTTATTATTATATGTCTCCAAGGTTTAGAATTAGGGTAAATGCTAATTTTGCTTATTATAGTAGCTTCACTAATACTGCCCCTTCGCCATTTTGGAATGCTGTAAGCTATCATAATGATTACAAATACAGGCAGACCAATGATGTTGTTCAGAGTCAACTAGCTAATAGAAATAACAATATTTTAATTCGAAACGGGTTTGATTATTCTTTCCGTTTTACGATTACTTACGCGTTGTTCTAGAGTAGATCTTTAGTTATTAATTATATGCTAATAGCCTATAATGTCGTTTGCTTTAAATGGTAGTTATACTTAGTTTTACTTAATTAATAACGACAAATCAAACAACTATGAAAATTAAACATTTACTATTGTTTACAATAGGAATTCTTCTATTTGTAAACCACTCAATTGCGCAAAAAAAGAAGAGCGATCAAAAACCCAATATTTTGGTGATATGGGGTGATGATATTGGTCAATCTAACATAAGTGCCTATACACATGGCCTTGTAGGTTATCAAACACCTAATATTGATAGAGTTGCAAATGAAGGAATGATGTTTACCGATTACTATTCTGAGCAATCATGTACTGCAGGCCGATCTTCATTTATTATGGGACAAAGTGTTTTAAGAACCGGACTAAGTAAAGTAGGAATGCCAGGAGCTAAAGGAGGTATTTCCTCAGAGGACCCAACTATTGCCGAATTATTAAAGCCTTTAGGTTATAGAACAGGTCAGTTTGGTAAAAACCACCTTGGAGATAGAGACGAGCATTTACCCACCAATCATGGTTTTGATGAGTTTTTTGGTAATTTATACCACTTAAATGCGGAAGAAGAACCAGAATTACCTGATTATCCAGATCCAAAAGATTATCCAAATTTTGCAAAGAAGTATGGTCCTAGAGGAGTTATCCATTCATATGCTGGCGGTAAAATTGAAGATACTGGACCTTTGACTAAAAAGAGAATGGAAACAGTAGATGATGAAACCATTGCTGCTGCAAAGAAATTCATTAGAGATGCTGTGAGTTCAGGAGAGCCCTTTTTTGTATGGTGGAACGGAACAAGAATGCACTTTAGAACCCATGTAAAAGAGGAGCATAATGGAATTTCTGGTCAAAATGAATATGGTGATGGGATGGTTGAGCATGATATGCATGTTGGTCAGTTATTAGACTTACTTGATGAGTTAGGTGTAACAGACAACACGATCGTTCAATACGGAACAGATAATGGTCCACACAAAAACACATGGCCAGATGCTGGAGTTAATCCTTTTAGAGGAGAGAAAAACACCAACTGGGAAGGTGGTTGGAGAACTCCATCTATGGTTAGATGGCCTAATCATATTGAAGCAGGATCAATTTCTAACGAAATCTTTTCAGGAATGGATTGGCTTCCTACTTATCTAGCAGCTGCTGGAAATGATAAGGTGAAAGAAGAATTATTGAAAGGAAAAAAAGTAGGAGATAAAACTTTTAAGGTACACTTAGATGGCTATAATATGTTACCTCATATAACGGGTAAAGAAGTGAAAGGTGCTCGTATAGAATTATTTTATTTTTCTGATGATGGAGAATTAATGGCATTGCGCTACAATGATTGGAAAGTTACATTTATGAAACAAAATGAAACAGGCACAATGCTTACTTGGTCAACACCAATGGAGACGATGCGGGTTCCATGGATTTACAACTTAAGGCAAGATCCTTATGAATTTGCTACAGTAACGTCAAATACATACTGGGACTGGTATTTAGACCATGTGTTTTTATTATTACCTGCGGCAGAATATGTTGGAAATTTTATTGCAACCTTTGAAGAATTTCCTCCAAGAATGAAGGCTGCAAGTTTTAATTTAGGAGACACCATGGATAAATTAACTGCTCCAGGAAATAATTGATATTAGAAACTCGTAAATGCTCAGGAAATTAGTTTTCTGAGCATTTATTATAGTTGTAAACTATGATAAAATTGATGCGCTTTGTAGTCATTATTGGAATAATCGCAAGTTTTAGTTCTTGTAATATTTCCGATAAAAAATTAGAATCCGCTACGGTAATTAGTATCGATAAAACTGAAATAACCGTTTTACCGTCTTGGAATGATGGAATAACTAAAACAGCTATTATTAATTATGTAAATGAGGTAACCAATACCGAAAGTAGCTTCTTCATTCCAGTAAAAGATCGCATCGCAACCTTTGATAATGATGGAAACTTATGGAGTGAACAACCTGCTTATTTTCAATTATTTTTTGCTGTAGATCGTGTGAAAGCTTTAGCTCCTGAACATCCTGAATGGAAAAACACGCAACCATTTAAAGCTGTATTGGAAAATGATATGAAGGAGTTGATGAAACAAGGTGAACATGGTTTATTACAATTAGTAATGGCAACTCATGCTGGAAATTCTGTAGAAGAATTTAAAAGCGATGTTCAAGAATGGATTAAAACAGCAAAGCATCCTACTAAAAATGTTGGATATGATAAATTAGTTTATCAACCCATGTTGGATTTACTTCAGTATTTACGAGCAAATGAGTTTAAAACCTATGTTGTTTCTGGTGGTGGAACTGACTTTATGCGTGCATTCGTTTCTGAGATCTATGGAATTCCATCCGAACAAATCATTGGCTCTCGAATTAAAACCGAATTTGACTACAATAATGGGAATCCGCGTATCAATAGATTACCCGAATTGGAGTTTATTGATGACAAGGAAGGAAAAGCCTTGAATATTCAAAAGATCATAGGGAAAAAACCTGTATTCGCCTCAGGAAATTCTGATGGCGATCTGCAGATGATGCAGTGGACTGCTTCCAATGAATTAAAAAGTTTTATGCTTTACCTTCATCATACTGATTCTATTAGGGAATGGAGCTATGACAGGGATTCTCACATTGGGCGTTTAGATAAAGGCCTTGATGAGGCAAATGAAAAAGGCTGGACCGTAATCGATATGGAAAAAGATTGGAAAGTCATTTATCCTTTTGAATTGTAGAATTAGTCTATACTATTATTCTGCTTATTTTTATAGCACAATATTTTAAATAAGATCTTACTTGAAACCCTTTCTCTTTTTACTCATTACATCTCTTTTTCTCATCTCTTGCAAAAGCGAACTCACTGAAATTGAAATCGATAAAAAAGTAGCGATTATACAATCCACTTTTGTAGGTAATCAATCCTGTGTGGAATGTCATGAAGCAGAGTATGATCTCTGGAAGGAATCTCATCACGATCAAGCGATGAAGATTGCAGATTCAACAAGCATTCTAGGGAATTTTAATAACACTCATTTTACGAGCAATGAAGTAAATTATTCTTTCTTTAAAAAAGGAGGTGACTTTTATGTAAACACTGAAGGGCCGGATGGTAATTATTATGATTATAAGATCACCTATACTTTTGGGTTCACTCCGCTACAGCAATATATAATTGAATTTCCTGATGGCAGATACCAATGCCTGCTCTCAGCTTGGGATTCGAATGAAAATAAATGGTTTGATATTCAAGCAAATGTAAAGATAGCACATGATGAGTGGCTGCACTGGACAGGCGGTAGTATGACCTGGAATATGATGTGTGCTGATTGTCATTCAACAAATCTCCAAAAAAATTACGATAGCAAGAAAGACGAGTATAAAACGACTTACAGTGAAATAAACGTTAGTTGTGAAGCTTGCCACGGCCCTTCAAGTGCTCATGTTGAATTCTATCAAAATCCAGATGAGGGTAAATCGACTCCCTTATTGGCTATGAATAAGAGCGATAGCGCTAAAAAGCATATCGACGATTGCGCCCGTTGTCATTCGAGAAGAGAGCAACTTACCCCCTATTTTGATTATCGTGGCGAATTTCTCGATCATTATAGTCCAAACCTGATCAATAGTCCAACATGGGAAATGGATGGGCAGATCGATGATGAAGATTATGTGTATGCTTCTTTCGTACAAAGTAAAATGTATAAACATGGGATCTCCTGCAGAGATTGCCATGATGTTCATTCATTAAAATTAAAAAAAGAAGGAAACGACTTGTGTTTAACTTGTCATATTCCAGAGAAGTATGATACAATTTCACATCACTTTCATAAAGAAGATACAGAAGCTTCTTTGTGCGTTAATTGCCATATGACAGGTAAGGTTTATATGGGGAATGACTTTCGGAGAGATCATAGTTTCAGGATTCCACGGCCCGATCAATCTAAGCTTTATGGCACTCCCAATGCATGTGCAAATTGTCATGATGACAAGACCAATAAGTGGGCAAGTGATTTTATAAAAGAAAAATACGGCCCATTACGCATCGATCATTTTTCTGATCATTTACTGGCCGGTTATTTTGGAAATAAAGAAGAATTTGTGACTTTGTTTTCATCTAATAAATACCCTGATATTGCACGAGCCAGAGCCATAGGTGAATATGGAAATCTCCCCTTAGAAATAGAAGATATTCGATTGCTGATCCCATTTCTTAAGGACTCATCCCCAATTATAAGAAAAGAAAGTATTCTTGCTTTGGCCAATGCAGATAATGAAATTATCAATAAACATATTTATCCTTTACTTCAAGATCCGGTACGAATGGTCAGATTGGCTGCTATGCGCTATTATATTTTACAAAAGATCACAATAGAAAATGATTCAATATATAATGTGGTTAATGAAGAATACAAAATTAATTTAGATGTAAATTCAGATTTTTCACAAGGTCAAAGTCATATCGCATTGTATTACGAGTCAAAAGGAGAAATTGACTCCGCAATAATTGCTTATCGAAGATCGATAGAGATCGATAATTATTTTAATCAATCGCGTTTGAATTTAGCCTTACTCTTATACCAAAAAGGAGAATTTAATGAGGCGGAAGAACTCTATCTGAAAGTAATAGAACAGGAACCTGATTTTGGCTACTCTTATTATATGCTGGGACTTTATTATAATGAATTGAATAACTTTGAAAAATCGATGACTTACCTGAGTTTAGCTTGCGAAAAAGAGCCAGCAAATTTTAGAGCTTTTTACAATTATGCATTGATTCTACAAAAAGAAGGACTAAATAAAGAGTCCATTCAAATAATGGATAAAGCGATAGGGATATTCGGATATAATGAAGATCTCTTATATATAAAACTTATCGGACAGCTCAATGCTAATTTGCTAGCCCAAGCTCATTCTACTTGTTTGTCACTTATTGAAATTAATCCAAGCAATAGAGACTATCAGCAAATTCTAACTCAACTATCGAAAAAGTAATTTAGTGATTTAGCTTTTGTAAATGCTTAATTCGTACTTTCAGGAAATATTAATGAGCCTTCAACTATGAATAAACTCACATTAGTAATATTTACACTTTTCTGTGTATTTATCCTACATAATCAAATGATAGCACAAATTGACAATTCAAGAAATGTTGATTATCAATGGAATACTGATACTACAAAGCACTCCATAGATCTTTCTGAATTGGCCTTAATCGTTCCTAGAAATACCTTTCCTTCGATTGATTATCCTGCATTTATTGGAATGGAAGAAGGATTGATCTCATTTTATAAAAATGAACCGGTTATCGTTGTAGAAATAAATGGAAAATCAAAAGCCTACCCCTTAAACATGCTGACAATGCATGAGATCTCGAATGATACGCTTGGTGGAGTGCCCATCTTACCAACTTACTGCCCTTTATGCAATGCGAGTATTGTATACGATCGAAGAATAGAGATTGACGGCAAACTCCAAGTAGTGGAATTTGAAGTCTCCGGAATGCTCCGAAAAAGCGATATGGTAATGGCTGATAAACAAACAGAATCCTGGTGGCAGCAATTAACAGGAGAGGCAATTGTTGGTGAATTGACTGGAACTTATTTAAACATCATCCCATCATTTGTTATTTCCGTGGAAATGTTCTTTAAAAG
>JAUVAY010000142.1 GCA_030591505.1 Flavobacteriales bacterium
ACTTGATTTCGTTTTTCTTAGAGAACTTTGTGTAATTTCTTTGAGCCATTGTGGTTAAATAATAAAGCGGTCAACCATAATCAGGGATATACAAAATTTGCTTTCCGTTTGTTTTTTCCTTGAGAACATTGTGTTATTCCTTTGAGTCACTGTGGTTAAGTAATAAAGCTGTCAACCATAATCAGGAATGGTCATCGAACTTCCAACTTTTATTTATTGACATTTATAATTAAAAAAGCTATCATATCTCATAGTTAGGTTCTTTAATCTGTTTTACTTTTATAGTCAATAAGGAATAGGAATGACAAATACTTCGGAAGATAATCTTCATTATGGAAAAGTAAGATCGATAAATGATTCGACCATAGAAGTAGAGGTTAAGGCTCCTATAGCATGTTCTTCTTGCGAAGTTTCTTCTTCTTGCGGTATAGCAAGTGATGATCTTAAACTAATTACGATTCATAATGAACAACAGAATTATTCTGTTGGTGAGCATGTTAAAGTCGTATATCAGGAGGAGCTTAGTTCAAAGGCCTTGATGGTTGTGTATATTCTTCCTCTTTTCCTTCTACTGATTGTGATGTTTATTATAAAGCAATTTACAGATAGTGAGCTTGTAATTGGCTTATCAATGATAGTAAGTCTCCTTCCTTATTTTCTACTATTCAAGTTGTTCAACAAATACATCAAAAAAATATTTGCCTTTTCAATTCAAAAATTGAATGAGGAGAAATTAACGAATACTGGAGTTATATGACGAGTATAATTCTATACACTGTTATTACAGCATTATCTATTGGGCTTTTTGCTGCTATTATTCTCTACATAGCGTCGGTAAAATTTAAAGTTTATGAGGACCCGCTAATTGATGAGGTTGAATCTGTTTTACCAGCTACTAATTGTGGAGGTTGTGGTTATCCGGGTTGTCGACCATTTGCAGAAGCAACTACAAAGGCAAAGGACTTAGCTGATCTTTATTGTACTGTTGGTGGAATGGAAGTGATGGAGGAAGTGGCTGATATTGTTGGTCTAACGCCGGTAGAACACGAAAAAATGATTGCGGTCTTACGTTGTTCAGGCTCCGACCAGGCAAGGGCAAAAACCACAGAGTATGATGGTGCCTTAAATTGCACGCTTGCTGCTTCAACCTATTCAGGAGAATCAGGATGTCAGTATGGTTGCTTGGGAATGGGAGAATGTGTGGATGTATGTGATTTCAATGCATTGCATATGGATGAAGTTACAGGCCTTCCGGTTGTGAATGAACATAATTGTACAGCGTGTAATGCTTGTGTTGAGGTGTGTCCAAAAAACCTTTTTGAATTACGGCCTCTCGGACCAGGGAAGAAGCATATACGGATTTATGTTGCCTGCATGAATGAGGAAAAGGGTGGAGTAGCTAAAAAAGCATGTGATGTTGCATGTATTGGTTGTAATAAGTGCGTGAAGGTTTGTGAAGATGAAGCTATTGTAGTGGAGAACTTCCTCGCTTATATCGATTTTGAAAAGTGTACGAACTGTCGAAAATGTGTATATGAATGCCCTACTGATGCTATTTTAGATGTGAATTTCCCACCTCGTAAGGCTGTTAATCCTAACGATGCTAAAAGGAATGCTGAAAAAGAAGCAAAAAAAGCAGCAAAGGATGATATTAATTTGATGGATCGTGTGAAAGAGCCAGTAAAGGTTTCGGAAACAATAAATACTAAAAAGAACTAAGGTGTTAAAAACATTTCCAAAAGGCGGAGTTCATCCTGCAGATAATAAATTATCTGCAAATGTTCCTATAGTGTATCCGGAAATGCTCGATAATGAGACCTACATTATACCAGTTTCGCAGCATTTAGGAAAGCCTGCGAAGGTAGTAGTGAAGCGAAATGATAAAGTGAAAGTGGGTACATTAATAGCAGAAGGAGACGGGTTTATATCCGCTAATATTCATGCCAGTGTTTCAGGTACGGTAACAAAGATCGATCATCAGATGGATTCTTCCGGCTATCGAAGAATGGCAGTGAGTATTAGAAAAACAAACGATGATTGGGAAGAAGATATTGATAGGAGTGAAGAGTTAGTGGAAGAAATTAATTTCACAGCCAAAGAGATCATTGAAAAGGTGAAAAAGGCAGGTGTTGTTGGACTTGGAGGAGCTACTTTTCCTTCTTATGTTAAGCTAATGGTTCCTGAAGGATCAAAAGCAGAAGTATTGATCGTAAATGGAGTTGAATGTGAACCTTACCTTACAGCCGACCATCGATTAATGCTTGAGAAAGGAGAGGAACTGATTATTGGGATTCGCATTTTGATGAAGGCACTTGAAGTAGACCGTGCTATTATTGGTATCGAAAATAATAAGGAAGATGCGATCGAGTATTTAAAAGATCTTTGTAAAAACAATACACAAATATCCGTAGAAGGACTTCAAGTGAAGTACCCTCAGGGAGGAGAAAAGCAATTGATCAGTGCATTACTGAAGAAGGAGGTTCCATCAGGTAAAATTCCTGTTTCAATCGGTGCTGTTGTTCATAATGTAGGGACTGTTTATTCTGTTTATGAAGCGGTTCAAAAGAACCGACCATTGATAGATCGTGTAGTTACCGTTACTGGAGATTCCTTAGCACATCCCGCTAATTACATGGCCCGAATAGGGATCCCACTAAATCGTTTGGTTGCGCTTTCAGGTGGTTTTCCTGAGGATACAGGGAAAATTATTTCAGGTGGACCAATGATGGGTAAAGCATTGAACTCAGTAGATGTACCCATTACAAAAGGAACTTCAGGAATATTGCTGGTAGCGGATAAAGAAGCAAAAAGAAGAGCGGATTATGATGCATGCATACGCTGTGTTGCTTGTGTAGATGTTTGTCCCGCCGGTCTGGAGCCCTATTTGCTTATGACCTTAGGTGAAAAGAGGTTGTGGGAACGGGCAAATGATGAAGATAATATGGAATGTATCGAGTGTGGGTCTTGTAGCTATGTTTGTCCATCAGAACGACCATTACTAGATTATATACGATTAAGTAAAACAAATATTTTGGCCCTTAAAAAGGAGCAATTAATTTAAGAAAGTAAACAATGGACCCAAAATTAGTTATAAGTCCTTCGCCTCACGTTCACTCAGGGTTTTCAATGACCAAAATGATGTGGACGGTAGTTTATGCGATGATACCAGCCTGGTTAGTTGCAGTCTATTTTTTTGGTTGGGGAGCTATTTACCTAATGGGAGTAGCCGTTGCTTCATGTTTGTTTTTCGAATGGGCCATATCGAAATATATTTTAAAAGTACCACCAAGCTTAATGGATGGTTCAGCATTAATAACAGGAATGTTGTTAGCATTGAATATCCCAACGAATTTACCCATCTATATCATCATTATTGGAAGTTTAGTAGCGATAGGTATTGGGAAAATGTCTTTTGGTGGATTAGGTCAGAACCCCTTTAATCCAGCATTGGTTGGTAGGGTATTTATGCTTATTTCATTTCCAGCCGCAATGACCACATGGCCTCTTCCAAAAGCACTTGACTTTTCACTTGATGGAACAACGGGTGCAACGCCACTTGGTATCATTAAAGAAGGAGTGAGAAATGGGGAAAGTGTATCGGATCTGATGACTCAGATCCCTCCTTTGTGGGAATTAGCTATTGGAAACCTTGGCGGTTCAATGGGAGAGATATCAGCGATCGCCATTCTACTGGGGATGATTTATATGCTCTATAAATATACCATAACATGGCATATTCCTATTTCAATGATTCTGACTGTATTTGTATTCAGTGGAATTATGCATTGGATTAACCCTGATCTCTATGCAGGACCTGTTTTTCACTTACTAACCGGAGGGTTAATGTTGGGAGCCGTTTTTATGGCCACCGATCTGGTTACGTCACCCATGTCCCGTAAAGGTCAATTACTATTTGGTGTTGGCGCAGGCTTATTGACTGTTGTTATCCGTACCTGGGGAGCGTATCCTGAGGGAGTGTCCTTTGCCATCCTATTAATGAACGGATGGGTACCATTGATCAATCGTTATATGAAACCGAAGAGATATGGAAAAGAATAAAGTAATAAAAAGACCGTCGACTTTATTTAATATGATCATTGGCTTAGGCCTAGTGGCGCTTATTGCTTCTTCTTTAATGGGAGTGGTTTATAGTATTACAAAAGAACCCATTGAGTTAGCAAAAGCTAAAAAATTAAAGGAAGCGATTCAATTGGTTTCCCCTGTTTTCGATAATGATCCTGCAGCAGAAATATATAAGATAGCTATCGAAGGAAATGACTCGTTGACTTGCTACCCTATTCGAAGTGATGGAAAGCTCATAGCGACAGCAATTAGAACCTATACTGATAATGGTTTTTCCGGCCGTTTTTATATCATGGTTGGAATTGATCATAATGGTCGCATAATTAGGACAAGTGTTCTTGAACATGCTGAAACACCAGGTTTAGGAGATAAAATGGAAAAAAGAAAATCTGATTGGTCCGATCAATTTATTGATAAGGATCCTGAAGAATTTGACTTGAGGGTGACTAAAGATGGTGGAGAGATAGATGGAATTACAGCTGCTACAATTAGCTCAAGGGCTTTTTGTGAAGCGGTAGATACAGCTTGGAATTCATATATAAAGGATGGAAAGCATGAATGAAAACCGAAAAAGTATTTTTACCCGAGGCTTGATCAAAGAAAATGCAGTTTTTGTTATGTTGCTTGGCCTTTGTCCTGTGCTTGGAACAACTACCTCGGCAATTAATGGATTGGGGATGGGAATCGCAACGCTATTTGTTTTGGTTCTTTCAAACCTTGTGGTATCAATGGCAAAATCTTTTATCCCTGATAAAGTAAGGATACCTGCCTACATTGTTATTATAGCTTCTTTCGTTACCATCATACAATTACTGATGCAAGCCTATACACCGGCTTTATATGAGTCTTTGGGGATCTTTATTCCGCTTATTGTTGTGAACTGTTTAATACTTGGAAGAGCAGAGGCTTTTGCTTCAAAGAACAGCCTGTTGGATTCACTCCTTGACGGATTGGGAATGGGATTGGGCTTTACTTTCGCTTTAACACTTTTGGGTGCAATAAGAGAGATCTTAGGAAGTCTTTCACTGTTTGGATTCTCTTTTATGGAAGGTGATGGGATGTTGGTTTTTGTTCTTGCTCCCGGAGGATTTCTTGGACTAGGATATATTATTGCTGTGATGAATAGATTAACAAAGAAAAAATTAAAATAGTGCGATTATGGATTATGTATTGATTATCATATCGGCCATTTTTGTTAACAATATTGTTCTTGCAAAATTCTTGGGTGTTTGTCCTTTTATGGGCGTTTCAACCCGATTATCCACAGCAGTGGGTATGACAGGAGCTGTTACTTTCGTAATGGTTATAGCAACGGTTTTCACTTACCTGATCCAAAATTATGTATTGGTGCCTTATGGAATTGAGTTCATGCAAACCATTACCTTTATTTTGGTTATTGCTTTCCTTGTACAATTGGTCGAGATCGTATTGAAAAAAGTCAGTCCACCTTTATATCAAGCCTTAGGAATTTATCTTCCATTGATAACAACCAACTGTGCAGTATTAGGAGTGGCTATTCTGGCAGTAGGAAATCGAGATTTTGGATTGATGGAATCAGTCGTTTTTGCTGCAGCAAATGCGATAGGCTTTGGATTGGCACTGGCCACCTTTGCAGGCTTAAGAGAACACATGGAATTAGCGGATATCCCTTCTGGAATGAAAGGAATACCTATAGCTTTTGTAACTGCCGGACTTTTAGCTCTCGCATTTATGGGCTTTTCAGGAATCGCATAAAAAAACCCTCCGGATTAGGGAGGGTCTTGTCGCTTAATCAGTATTTATCTTATTTAATTAATTCAGGTACACTTTGGTAAACGTAATCGCCGTGCCAGCCAGTCATATAACGGCTATACTTTTTGAAAAAAGCTTTTCTGGCTTCTTCTTCAGGCCAATGAGCATTTATAAGCTCAGTGTTTTTTTCGAAAGAAGCTTCAATATCAGCTAAAGAATTCATTACAAATACTTCGCCCATATCTCTGCTATCTGCTCCCCATCTATGTCTATTTAAATAATATGCTTTTATTAAATCATTTTTATAGACAACATTTTCAAGGTATTCAGTATGTAATTCCTTCATTTCTCCATCAACAGCATCGTCCGGAGTGGCTGTATGTGATTTTCTAACATAATAGATCATGGGCTCCGTTTCTTTTGCTTCCATGTATTTCCCGCCACCAAGTATGCTATAGATCTCATCAGAGTGCATGCTTGAATAGTATGAATTTCTCTTTTTGAAAAAAGCATCTCTTTCGGCTTCATCCGGCCAGGCAGTCTTTATAAGTTCAGACGAAACATCCCCTGCTTTTTCAACATCTTCCCAAGTAGCAAAAGAACTTACCGCTATTGCTTCCGAATTATCTGCCGTAAAATAATGAGTTAAGAAATTTGAATGAACGATAAGGTCGTTTTTCATTGTTACTTTTTCATGGTACTCCTTTTCGAGTGCCATCCATTCTTCTTGAGAGCCATCAGGATTATCTGTGCTCCAATGAACCGTAGTAACGACAAGTACTGTTGCTTTTGCAGGTTCATCAGCATTTTCTTGTGCAGAAAGTAATGGACTGATAAGGAATGCAAGTAAGGCTATTCCCATAGTGAATTTGTTTGTTTGTTTCATGGTGTATGGTGTTTTGGTTTATATAAAAATCTATAACATTTTGTATAGATTAAGCGATCAGTGAGGTGTTTAAATATAGTAAAAAAAAACTACAATAATTTTCAGAATGAGAATAACTCTCTAATAATCAGTATTTAACAATTTGTTATTTCTTTTATTTAGACTAAATAAACGGAAGAAGGGGAAGTAAAATACGGTTATATTTACTTCAGATATTAAAAGAGTAAAAGCAATGAAGAATAGCGATTATCTAAAAGTAAACAAGGAGTCGTGGAATGAAAAAGTGAATTACCATGTGAAATCAGATTTCTATGCGCATGATGATTTTATGAAGGGCAAAAGCTCATTAAATGAGATAGAATTAAAAATTCTGGGAGATGTAAAAGGTAAAAAAATTCTACACATGCAATGTCACTTCGGACAGGATACACTCTCTTTAGCTCGGTTAGGTGCAGATGTTACTGGAGTAGATCTATCGGATAAGGCAATTGATGAAGCAAGAAACAGTAATAAATTATTAGGTCTTGATGCAAAATTTATTTGTTGTGATATTTATGATCTTCCGAATCACTTGAGCGAGGAATTTGATATTGTATTTACTTCCTATGGGGTTATTGGTTGGTTACCTGATA